>JAFLUU010000026.1 GCA_022508585.1 Prevotellaceae bacterium
CCAACTGCTCATTCCCGATGTTGCTGAAGGTCAGCACAGTGGGAAACAACTTCTTACCGTCCTTAAAGACGGTCTTTTGTACGATTCCTGTTTTCAGTAATCCCATAAAATAAAAGTTTGATGTTATCAGTTTATAAAAAGCACATCTAAAATCTCTCTTATAATCTATTGTAAATATAAACATCTTTCTGTAAAGTCCAAAGCAAATCCACCTGCAACCTTATTCCGCGAAGTAAATCCCTTTATCCACTTCTGTTATCTGAGCGATAATATAAAAAGGTACAAAATCCAGCCATTTTATGCCGAATATCGTGCATCTGTAACTTTTAATGATTCTTTATAGCTGAAATTGTATAAAGAGTCTAAGCTACTTGATGCAAGACAAACAGGGTATATTCTGGCGCATTTTTCTGTCCCATATTCTTGGAGGTTTAAAAGTTATTTGTAATTTTGCGGTGTGCGAGAGTAAGCGAGCTCTTGCCTATGTGAAATAAACGAAGCGTTATGCTCGACTTGCTATAGGAAACGTGAGAAATTTTCTAATGCTGCTAAGTGTGAGTATAATAGTTCACGCGTATAGCGTGGGCTGTTACTCCATTCATGCAGCAGGGTAATTCTCACGACCTCCTATAGAAGAATGGCATACAGTGCCACGCTTCTATAATTAAAATGCTCTTGCGGTGCTGGAGGGGGAAAATTTATTCATTACAAGATGAAGAAAGCTATTTCTGTTTTTATTTCCTTAGTTAGCACAACAGTCGCTATTTATGCAGTAGACCCATATGGCGCACATTTGGTACACGACAAACACGATAGTCCTTTAATGTACATATACTTAGGTATTGGCGTACTTATCATCATTGCATTCTTAGGATTTTGGTTATATGACAAAATTGTGAGTAATAAGGAAGCAATTACCGAAGGATGTGGTACTATTTTTGTAGGATTGCTAATTTTTGGAGGAATATGTCTAGTTGGAAAGTGTGGAGAAACTGTTAACAAATATAAAAAGTCTGAAGATAAAAGAGTAGGAGAAATAGAGAATAACAATTCTCCCGAGCGCATCACAAATCCTATAGAGCCTCAAGCATCTTCTGCTCCTGAACCCTATGTTGCACCACAAACCTCAAGTTATCCATACGATAATACGAGACCAGTACCTTCTGAAAATGCATATAATTCCGAGACATTTGACGATAATTCTTGGGAAGATAATTTTGAGTACAGTATATTTGATTCTAATAGAAAATCAAACTCTAGAACAAGAGATCCTGGATTTAAATTAACAGTAGTTTCAAATCCAGATAGAGTTACTACTGGTATTTCTGGAATAAATCAAAGAACTCAAGATTATCAAACTTGCTCCTATTGTTCTGGAATGGGGCACATAGTTTGTCCAAGATGTAAAGGCTCTGGTACATACAATAAAATTTGTAGCTCTTGTGGAGGTTGGGGAACTCATAAACAAGAGACTTGCTCTTATTGTCACGGAACAGGTTCCACAGAATACTTGCTTGGCCAACTAATAAATCACCGTAACATATGCTCTTTTTGCGATGGGACAGGTTATACAACTAAATGTCAAATTTGTTCTGGAACAGGACATGAAACAGTAATATGTGATTTCAATGCCTCTGTAGGTCAAGGTTCTCACTATGTAACATGTGAGCATTGTTCTGGAACAGGACAAGTCCGATTGAGTTCTTTTTGAGGTGGAAATAAAAACAATGTGCTACATTAGTATTTTCCTAAAAAAACAAGCAGATACGAATAAACTTACTGGACTTCTTAGCCACATATTAAGAGGAGACTATAGTGTTTTTTATACACACGCTATATTTAGATAATAGATCAAAGAACAAGACTAAAATCACAATAATTTCATCTCTCTCCACGATACATTTGGCACACCTCTTGCACATGTAAAGGACATAGAGCTCTTATCATATCAACCATTAAAACATTGTGCCTTATGTTACCAGGTAATTCTCAAATCCTTACCTGCCCATTCTGCGGCAAAGAGAAAGAAATTATGTCATTAATGTCTGGAAACAGTCGTGGTTTAAAACAGTGGTCTGACAACAAACAGATCGCGCCAATGCTACCCGAAATCTCCTATGTCCAGAAGTGCCCGCATTGCGAAAAGTATTACATCAAAGACAGACAGCCCGAGAGATACGCCGACGAAGGCTGTAGCTTTGAGCAAGGCCTACTGACATTCCCCGAGATGAAAGAAGCCTTTGCTCAGTTAGCCGAAGAAGGATTTCAGGACGACAAAGAAGAAAGCGCAGTGCGCATGATGCTGCATCACGCTTATAACGACTATTACTATAGGAGCGGCGACAACAAAGACATTCTCGAGGAAGACAAGACCCTTTTTCGCGACAATGCCCTATGGTTGATAAACAACCTAATTTACGACGATGTGATGAAAGCCGAGTTCTATCGTGAGATTGGCGATTTTGACACTGCGAGGAGCATTCTTGATGCTGTTGTGTTTGAAGAGAAAGTTACACAACCACCTAAGACCTATTATGATGAAAATCTTGGGGAAGAAGTAACAGAAATACCTATCGATGACGAAGGCGATGATGATTTTCTGCAACAGATAGCCTCCGCCATTCGCCAGAGAGTGGAAAGCAGCGATTGCGCTGTCTTCATGTTTGAGTTCTGATATTATAATTATGCGTGTTAATAAATTAATTATCATTTTTGCAGTTATTGCTATAGCCGCGATAGTGCTTATCTGTTCAATAATAAGCTTCGTTAGTAACGATAACACCCAGAATAGTGTTGCTCAGACTGCTCAGACTGCTCAGACTGATTCTATTTCAAATATATCGCGCCAATATAATATTATTACGCAAAGCGACACTGTTGCGTCTACAGATAGTATTGACATTATTCATAAAAAAGTGCATATTACTTCTGACAGCATCATCGAAAGCATATATCTTAGAAATAAAAACACAGGCAAGGAAGAAAAACTCTTTACAGTTATTCCTTCTGATTTCTATACATGGACACTTGGGTACGGGAAAAAATTTCATGAATTTCCTTTTGACTCTATTCCTATAGCTCAACGAATATTTGTTTACAAGCAAGTTCCACTTCAAATTATCGTAGAAGGCTGCTGGGATTCAAGAAATGAATATTCCTTTTTTTTAGATGTGCTATCTCGTAAAGCTTGGCATGTACCTTCTAACAACGGATATGTAGGACAAACAAAGGAAGGATATATGGTATTTCAATCTTTCTCTTATTTCTTCGATCCTGAGACCGAAAGTGGTGGGCGATATGATTTTGGACAAGTTTTCAATAATAAGGGAGAAATGATAGACTCCATAGATTTTGAAAGCTTCACAACAGAAGAAATAATACAATATCGAGAAAAATTAAGACGGTGATTATTTAGCATATGAGATATCATTGCTAATCTCCTACACCTGCCTATACAAAAAAGGAGCAGCCGAGTTCTCGGTTGCTCCTGTTATTTTTCATAGCATCATTTCTATGCAGACTTGCTACATAGCGACTTATGCTCGCTTAATTTCTTCCCAATTTCGTTGGCAAAGATACTTTTCTGGCTTTCGGTTACATAGAATTTGCTCTTACTTACATTCTCCGATTACAATCACTTGCTTTCTTCTTCCTATTCATTTACACCCAATTGCACTTTTCTGCCACTTACTTGCCTATGCTTATCATCATGTTCCTTTTACTTGCATCTCGTTGCTATCGTTTACATTTCCTTGCGCCCCAGCATTGCGCTCGATTTTGAAGTTTATAATACTCTGAGGTGCACAAAACATAGGGGGTACAATTTCGGGTGATTTTGTTCCCGATTTTGTACCCCCATAAATGTGCTTGTAAGGTGAGGATTTCTTGCTCTCGTTAGTCTGCCACTATGCTCTCACAACTAAACCGCACGATTTACTTCACTACTCCAGCTGCCACCGAATAGAGTCCCTGTGCTTCAGACTCCAATACAAGTTTCCCGCTGCCGAGCCTATTGCGGAACAACCTATCAAGGTATCTGCCTTTCTTGTACCCTGCCTTTACAGCCGCAGTCTTAAACTCTTCGCAAGTGAACAATCCATTGTCATGCAACCCTCTTAAGTTGATAATAAGTTTCTCTGCCATAGGTACTTCTATATTGGCGAGCAGTTCATCACGCTCTTTCTTGTTCTTCTCTATCCTCTCCCGGTCTGCCGTATTGCAATTAGAGGCGAACACATACTGCGCGTGCTTAAACAACACCTCGCCGATAGCCATTGCCAACTCAAAATCCTCCTGCGAAACAGCAACGCTACTCTGTACACCGAGACACGCTATATCGTCCTTATCTACATACCTCATCAACGCTATCACCATAGCCACTCGGCAAATGTTGGTCTTCATTCGCAGGATAACCGAGCTGAACTCCTCGCCCAGATAATAGGTGAGAATTTCATTCTCAAGCATCGTTTCTACCCAATCATTCATTAAGTCTTTTTCCCCTTTCGAAAATTTAACTTTTAGCGGCGTCTCCCTGCTACTCAAGACGGCATGTAGTTCAGTGATTTTCGCCGTCTCCTCTTGGAGCAACTCATCGAGCGACATATCGTCGTTGTCATCATCGACCCAAGGGTGATAGACTCTTTCTTTCGGCTTCAGCATAAAGAATAAAAGCCTGCTGACTAATCCGGAGCCGTTTCCGTCTTTGCCAAGGAAGTCGAGCACATCGCCCTCCACACCAGTCAGCACCATACTGAGCTGAGGCTCTTGAATCCTTATCAGAGTGCGATCTTTCACTCGTGCGATAGAGACCATTTCGTGTTCTAACAGCTGTAGCAAAGTCTCACGGTTGAGACCATACTCCGAATTCCTTAACATTGAGGTCAAGACCTTTGTCTCACTTTCAAACATCAAGCCCTTGCCCCCATTCTGTTCTAACATGTCGATGAAGGCAGCGTTAGTCGAGTTGCCCGGGAAGATAAGCGAGCGCATAGGGGCATTCTGCTCTCCGCTTGCCTTGGCGTCGAGATACTCCTCGTAAATCTGCTCATCAATCTGCTCTATGAGCCCTCTACAATTCTGGATTGCCCCCTTGCCACTGGCAGGAGCACCAGCCACGAAAAGCCCTAAGTTGGGGTAGTAGCGCTTCCTGTCAATGTTGGCACAGACATTAGGCAGCACTGCACTGACGGTTGCAATCTGCCCTAACGCCATCATAGTAGAAGCATACGGTTCGTTATAGCCGTATAGGTCAATCAGCTTCTTGAACACCTTGGGCATCGCCTCCAAAATATCCGCACTAAAAGCCGGCGTATAGTTGGCATCGGTATCTGCGGCAACCTCGTCCAAATTTTCAACACTCCTCTCGTCCATCTGTGAGGGTACAAAATTGGGAACAAAATTACCACTTTTTGTCCCCTCCTCACTCGGAGCACTTGACACAGCCGTCCGCTCCAAAGTTTTAATGGCTTCCCCTTGTGAAGTGTAATCCGCGTTCTTCGCGTCCACTTGGGTTACAAACTTGACGGTCATGCCGTCCTTAGCACTCTCTTGCTCAGTCGTGCTGAGCTCCACCGCCTCTGCGGATTCAAATAACAAAGAATGTTCCATAATGTAATTTTTTATGGAGTTTAAAAAAATGTTAGTCTTGAGTTGTATCATTAGATTATCAATAAGGGTCAAGACTAACTGTTATGAAATCACACTCTTCGTGATTTCCGAAACAAACACAATGCAAATTCTATGCCAAAACGAAAGTGTAAAATATAAATTTTTCCTTCTAAAAGTTAAAAAACACAAAAACCGCACAAGCCACTTTGCTTATCATTATAAGGGCGAGTGGGAGAAACATAACCGCAATCGCAGCAACAAAAACAGCACCCACTAAACTACAAGCTTAGCAGGCGCATTCTGAATAAACCAACATTGAAATTGTGATACTGATTTTACAGCAACTATACCCCCAAGATAATAGCAGGGTCGATGTTAAGTTTTCTACTGATTTCCCTACCTATTTTAAGCGAGGGCTCACTCTTGCCGTTCATTATCTCGCTGACACGAGCGTTGCTCAATCCCAGCATCTCTGCTAATTTGGTCTGCGTAATCCCCATTTCATATAGGCGAAGCCTAATCATATCTATCAGCGACGGCTTGCCTATAGGATAATGAATATCCTCATACTCCGCCACCATGTCTGACAGCATATCCAGCTCCAAATAGTTCTTGTCGTCCGTTGGTGTATTGTCGTTCACTAATGGCAGCAATTCATCTATTCTTTTAAGTGCCGCCCGATAAGCAACCTCGTTCTTTATCTGTGCCATACTCTATATATTTTGAATATCCCTAATTGCATCATACTCTTTATGAGTACCTACAAAGCGTATGTATACCGTCTGGGGCGTAAACTGAATCAAGACCACCAGTCGATAATCGTTACCTTTTATATTAAACACATAGCGTTGATTGCCCACTGCATCGACGCTATTGAATGTGTGCTTCATATCCGCGAAACAAGACCATTCCGCCTTTTTAGTTTTCTCATACCATTCCTCCAGCGCTATCCTCGCTTGAGGCACCTTGGTATAATACTCTACCAGCGTACTTTTGGCAACAACTCTCATCTCATCATATTTTACGGCAAAGATACCTCCATTTTTCGATTTACCAAATAATTTTCACAAAATCTTATGTCGCAGCAACAAAAAAACATTCATTTAACGAAAACCACCAAACATTGTGTACTCCGGATCGTTTCCACACCAAGTCCGGATTAAGCGCGTGCTCGTGAAATCTAAACGCGTCCGCATCAAAATTAACCGCGTGCACAAAAATTTCTCAACGCACTTAAATGAAATGGGGATGTAAATAAATGCAAACGACACGCAAGTTGATGCAAGTAGGTGGCAATCAATATCAATTGAATGCAAGCGAGGGTAGGCAACTGTAAAGCAAGAGCAAGTGGAGGTAAGAATACAGCACAAAATGTTAGAATTTTTATGCCTTTATATTTTATTTTAAGGTATAAGTTGGTATGTAAAACGGAGTAATTTGAAAAAAATGATTATTTTTGTAATCAATTCGGGATTTTCCGAAGAATAGAACTGCATTTATATACCATTCCGACCGATGAACAAATATGTGAAATGGGGAATTATTGCAGCGATAGCCATAGGTCTTACGATTTTGGGGCTTCGCGCATTCATTCCTCGCGAGAACAGTGAATTGAAAACCGAAGGTAAAAAAGGAGACGACAAGAAACCGCTCGAGGTGCGCGTTACGATACTGAAACGGCAGGCGCTGAGCGATGGTATATATGTTAGCGGTAGTCTTATTGCTGATGAAGAAGTGGATTTGACCTTTGAAATGTCGGGAAAAATCACAGGAATTTATTTTAAGGAGGGCGCAAAGGTGAAGCAAGGGCAGTTGCTGGCAAAAATAAACGACGCTCCGCTACAAGCTCAGTTGCGCAAACTTGAGGCGCAACTCGGCTTGACGCAAGATCGTGTCCATCGCGCCCAGATATTGCTCGCTAAAGATGCTGTCAGCCGCGAAGCGTTTCAGGAAACAGAGGCCAACTTGTCGGGATTGCGTGCCGAGATTGACATGGTCAAGGCGCAAATAGCCCAGACAGAACTGCGCGCTCCGTTCAGCGGAACGATAGGATTACGACAAGTAAGCATCGGAGCTTATGTTACCACCGCCATGCCCGTAGCCGTACTATCCAAAAATTCACCGCTTAAGATTGAGTTCAGCGTTCCCGAGCGCTACGCCGGACATTTGCCGGCAGGCACACAGCTAACCTTTACGGCAGAGGGCGACATGACGCCGCGTTCGGCAAGAGTCTACGCTTCCGACGCGCGTGTAGATGCCGACACTCGCACATACACCGTTCGCGCCCGATACGACAATGCCGACGGGCGCTTGGTTCCCGGGCGTTATGTAAATGTGAGCCTAACTACTCGCGAATATGCTGACGCGCTGGCAGTGCCGACCGAGGCTATTGTTTCGGAAATGGGCGTGGATAAAGTTTTCCTCTATAAGAATGGTACAGCGCAGCCCGCGGAGATACAGAAAGGCCTTCGCACCGACGCTATGGTGCAGGTGCTGCAAGGACTGCTCCCGGGCGATACAGTCATAACCAGCGGCACCATGCAATTGCGCGTGGGAATGCCGGTCAGCATCAAGAAATAATCCGGTTATGTCCACATTTTTTTGATTTTTAATAACGACACATTCCATGAACATCTCCGAACTGAGTATCCGCCGCCCGGTGCTCGCCACAGTCTTCACGCTGATCATCGTACTGTTCGGCGTAATCGGCTATTTGAGCCTCGGCGTGCGCGAATATCCCTCGGTGGACAACCCGATCATCTCGGTAACTTGCTCCTACCCGGGCGCAAATGCCGATGTCATAGAGAGCCAGATTACCGAGCCGCTCGAACAGAACATAAACGGCATTCCCGGCATTCGCTCGCTTACGAGCGTGAGCCAACAGGGGCAAAGCCGTATCACAGTCGAGTTCGAGCTCTCTGTAGACTTAGAAACGGCGGCTAACGATGTGCGCGACAAGGTGTCGCGAGCCCAGCGCAATCTGCCAAGAGACTGCGACCCTCCCACAGTTGCCAAGGCCGACGCAGATGCAATGCCTATAATGATGGTGGCGGTGCAGAGCGACAAGCGTTCGCTCTTAGAGCTGAGCGAAATAGCCGACCTCACCGTAAAGGAACAGCTGCAGACCATACCCGAAGTGAGCAGCGTGATGATTTGGGGCGAGAAGCGCTATTGTATGCGCCTATGGCTCGACCCCGTGAAGATGGCGGGCTACGGCATTACCCCTATGGATGTGAAGAACGCGCTGGACCGCGAGAATGTAGAGCTGCCCTCGGGCAAGATAGAGGGCAACACGACGGAGTTATCCATTCGCACGATGGGTCAGATGCACACCACCGAGGAGTTTAACAACCTTGTCATCAAGGAAAACACCGGTCGAGTTATTCGTTTCAGCGACATCGGGCGTGCCGAGCTCTCTGCGCGCGACCTGAAGAGCTATATGAAGATGAACGGAGTGCCCATGGTAGGTGTGGCAATCGTGCCGCAGCCGGGCGCCAACCACATCAACATCTCCGATGCGGTGCACGCGCGCATGGAACAGATGACCAAAGACTTACCCGAAGATGTGAAGTATAGTTATGGCTTCGACAACACGCGCTTTATCCGCGCCTCCATCAACGAAGTGAAGACAACCGTTTACGAAGCCTTCATACTCGTAATCATAATCATCTTTCTCTTTTTGCGCGACTGGCGCGTAACCCTTATTCCCTGCGTCGTTATTCCCGTTTCGCTCATCGGCGCTTTCTTTATCATGTATCTTTGCGGTTTCTCCATCAATGTTCTCTCCATGTTGGCCGTTGTGCTGGCAGTAGGTCTCGTGGTGGACGATGCCATAGTCATGACAGAAAACATTTATATCCGAATAGAGCGTGGCATGAAGCCATTTGAGGCTGGCATTGAGGGTGCGAAGGAGATATTTTTCGCCGTCATTTCCACCACAATCACATTGGTGGCGGTGTTTTTCCCCATCGTTTTCATGCAAGGTATGACGGGACGCCTGTTCCGCGAGTTCAGTTTTGTGGTAGCAGGCTCGGTAATTATCTCATCGTTTGCAGCACTCACATTTACGCCTATGCTCGCCACCAAACTCTTGGTGAAGCGCGAACGGAAAAACGCCTTTTATATGCGTACCGAGCCTTTCTTCGCAGGGTTGAACCGCATCTACGAACGCAGCCTCGCTGCCTTTTTGCGACATCGCTGGTTAGCTCTTGTCATTATGCCTGTGGCCATTGTGGCGAGCGTGCTGATGTGGCTTTCGCGCCCCGCCGAGATGGCGCCGATGGAGGATCGCTCGAGTATCTCCGTGCGCACTTCGGGCCCCGAGGGCGTTACTTATGAATATATGCGCGACTACACCGAGGACATCAACCTCTTGGCAGACTCCCTCGTGCCCGATGCAGAGTTTATCACTGCGCGCGTGTCAGAAGCCAACGGAAACATACAAATCACCCTCAAGGACATCAATCAGCGCGACTACACCCAGATGGAAGTCGCCGACCGCCTGTCGAGAGCTGTCAAGGACAAGACCGATGCCCGTGCCTTTGTGCAGCAACAGAGCACCTTCGGCGGCCGACGCGGCTCGATGCCGGTGCAATATGTGCTGCAGGCGACCAGTATCGAGAAGCTGCAGAAAGTATTGCCCACCTTCATGGCGAAAGTGCAGGAGAATCCCACATTCCGCATGGCCGATGTAGACCTGAAGTTCTCCACTCCCGAGCTTAGGCTGAGCGTCAATCGCGAAAAGGCCAACCTTATGGGCGTAAGCACGCGCGACATTGCCCAAACGCTGCAATACGGCCTTAGCGGCCAGCGCCTCGGCTACCTTTACATGAACGGCAAGCAGTATGAGATTGTAGGCGAAATCAACCGTCAGCAGCGCAACGACCCGAGCAATCTGAAAGCCATCTATATGCGCAGCAGCGACGGCAAGATGATACAAATGGAGAACCTCGTAGACTTAGAGGAGAGCATCGCACCGCCTAAGCTCTATCGCTATAACCGCTTTGTCTCGGCCACCATCTCGGCAGGCCTGTCAGAAGGCAAAACCATAGGCGAAGGACTCGACGAGATGGACAAGATTGCGAAGTCGACGCTCGATGATACATTCCGCACAGCCCTCGCCGGCGACTCCAAGGAGTTCCGCGAGAGCTCCGACAGCCTGATTTTCGCGTTCGGTCTGGCACTATTGCTGATATACCTGATACTCGCCGCCCAGTTCGAGAGCTTCAAGGACCCCTTCATCATCATGCTCACCGTGCCGCTGGCTATCTGCGGCGCCCTCATCTTCATGAGTGTCGGCGACCAGACCATGAACATCTTCAGCCAGATAGGCATCATCATGCTCATCGGTCTTGTGGCTAAGAACGGCATACTCATCGTCGAGTTTGCCAACCAGCGCCAGCGTTCGGGCGAGGATAAACACACTGCTATCAGTGAGGCAGCCGCACAACGCCTGCGCCCGATACTGATGACCAGCGCCTCAACCGTGCTCGGTCTGTTGCCACTCATGTTCGCCACAGGCGAAGGCTGCAACGGCCGCATAGCGATGGGCACCGCCGTAGTGGGAGGAATGCTGTTCTCCACACTGCTCACCATGTACATCGTTCCGGCCATCTACTCCTATGTATCCACTAACCTCAACAAACAAGCGAAATAACACAAAGCCATACAGACCATGGAAATTATTGAAAACAAAGAGCTCCGGGTTGAGATAAGCGCAGTCGGCGCGGAGATGCAGAGCCTGACCGACATAGCAACAGGGCGTCAACTGCTCTGGCAAGGCGACCCTGCCTATTGGCAAAGGCGTTCGCCGGTGTTGTTTCCCGCAGTCGGCGGCCTGTGGAACGGCACCTACCGAACATCGAACGGCACCTACCGTATGCCCAAGCACGGCTTCGTGAGAGAAGCAGAGTGGCAAGTCAGCTCGCGCACCGAGCAAAGCGTAACATTCGCCCACGAACAGACGCCGGAAGAGGCCGCAATGTTTCCCTGGCTCTATCGCGTGGAGGTGGAATACCGTTTGGAGGAGCGCCGACTATGCACCACATTCAGAGTATATAACACCGGCAGCGAAACGATGTTCTTCCAAATGGGCGGTCATCCGGGATTTCATTTGCCTGATTTCGCACCCGACCGCCCCATAAGCGGCTACATCGAGTTAGAAGGGCGACCGGAATATCTGCTCCGCGCCGCCGAACAGGGCTGCACGGTCGTAACGACCGATTTTTGCGCCAAGTCCGGAAACAAAACCGCGGCAGTCCACTACCCTGTGCCATTGGACGCGGACGGATTAGTGCCGGTGTGCGCAGAAACCTTCGCCAACGAGGCACTGATTCTGCCAGACCACCAGATTTCGGCGGCAACACTATTGCGCACAGACGGCACGCCGTTGGTGCGAGTGTCCAGCTCCGCGCCGGTATGGTTATTCTGGGCGCCACAAGACCTTCACAGTCCTTTCGTATGCTTCGAGCCTTGGTACGGACTGTGCGACCCCATCGGCTTCGAGGGCATGGTAGACCACCGACCGTTCATCAACCGCCTCGAAGCAGGCACCCTTTGGCACGGAGGCTACGAAATATTAGTATATTAAGCCCTCAGGACGCAACAAACATCGTAGAAGCGACAACTAATCGCGTGCGCGCAGAAACAACGAGATTAGATTTAGTCTCAACGCACTAAATAAAGAGAACATAAATATTAGTGCGAGTGTTCGCCGTGTTCGGTAGTCATAGAGCCTAAATAGAAAGCGTTTTTAAGCACAAATCGTGCGTTGGGGACGACTTTGGTAAGGAATTTAACTTCGGTATAACCGCGCTCCTTGACGCCGGTTATCACTTCGACTTTCTTAAAGTGCGCAATTTCTTCGTCCTCATCGTGTTCGTGTTCGTGCTCATGCGCCTCATGTTTCTCCTCTTCCAATACAAAAACATAGCTTCTGCCTTCGGCACTGACGATTGCTTCATCGGGTAGAGCGTCTACCTCCGATTTCTCGGCAGCAATCAGTCCTATTACAGGCATATTCGGAGTCAAGACAGCGGTATCACGATGCTTGCCCTCGTCTGTGGAAGGTATTATCTTGACACGGGCTGTGAGCGCCTTGGTATCCGTATCCACAGCCTGCGTTACAGATACGACCTCGCCCTCCAGAATGATGTCGGGGCGATTGGTCAGCCGTAGCTCCACACGCCTGCCTGCAGTTATTTCGTCGAGATTTTTCTCAAAGATACGTAATTTGGCGTAGACGGCGTTATTATTCACTATTTTCATGAGCGGAGCTTGCGTGTCGGCATAACTTCCCGTAGTGCCGAGGATTTGGGTTACGGTGCCACCTATGGGAGCTACGAGCGGCACAGCGGTAATGGGTGTTTCGCGCGTCAGGTGCGCAGCCGTAATGCCATACAGAGCCAGCTGCTTGGCAAGCATAGCCGTTTTTGCGGCGGCTATCTGTGCATTTGCGGCGGCTTGTTGTCGGTTCTTCTTGATACCGGCACCTGCGGCGGCCAGTGCTTCCTGTCGGTCCAACTCCTGACTTGCCAAAAGCTCCTCTTGGCGAGCCGCAAAATAGTCTTGCTGCAGGCTGAGCACTTCGAGGTTCTCCACGTATGCCACAAGCTGTCCTTTGGCGACCTTGTCTCCCTCCTTTACCACTATTCGCTTCACTATGCCTGGCGTCTGCGGCACTACGGTGGCCTCATCCTGTGGGTCTACGGCAAGTTCGCCCGTGGCTCTGAAGTTCACGCCAAGGCTTACTCGAGAGAGCTCGCCAAGTTCTATACCTATGGTGCGTATTTGCTCGGCGGTCAGTTCGATATTTTCGTGTTCATGTTCATGCTTCTCCACGTGCTCGGGAGCAGGAGTGGTATTACAGCTTGTCGACATGAGTGTCGCCACGGCTATTAGGGCTATGTCTATGTGTTTGAGTTTCATAATTGTCCTTTTATGCGTTTGAGTTTTAGTATTGTTTGGTTGTATTTTTCAAGAGCTTCCGAGTATGTCCTCTTCACTGATATGATGTTTTCGAGATTTCTGGCGTGCTCCTCGTAGCCTATTTCGCCTAATTCGTAGGAGACCAAGGAGAGACGGAGCATCTCTTCGGCCTCTGGCAGTCCGGTGCGTCTATAATAGCGCAAGGTGCGGAGAGCTGCGACGTAATCTTCGCCGAGTATCTGCAGTTCGGTCTCCTGCTTGCGCTCCTGCTCTACCTTTTTAAGTTCTTCGGCCTTGACAGCCTGAGTGGCAGCGCGCACTTTTGCCTTCTGCGAGCCGAAGAACAGCGGCACGCTGACACCAACCTCAAAGCCGACAAAGTCTCCTTTTTCAAAGCGACGGCGATCGATGTCGTAGGGGTTGAATCCTTTTATCAGCAGCTGCGTGGTCGCTCCAACGCTGAGAGTGGGCATAAAGCCCTGCTTAGCTAACCGCTCGTTCTGCAGCGCAACCTGCAGCCTGCCGTCAGCAATCATTCCCTCGGGAGTGGAGGCAAAATCCACGGTATCGCCATAGGCGGCATCGTCGATAGGAACGAGCGCATCTTCAAGCGGTTCTACTGCATAATCCACGTTCAGTAGAGCCTGCAGTTGCAGCATTAGTGCCTTGCGCTCCACCTGAGCCTGCTCTATGGCGAGTTTATTTTCGCTCATGAGCCTGCGAGCGTTCAGCCACTCTATCTTGCTGCTCTCGCCCTCATCATATCGCGCCTTGGCCACGCTGCAGAAGCGCTCGTAAAGGGTATCTTGCGCCGCAACAATGGCACATATCTCCTTGCGGTAGAGCAACGAATAGTAGAGCGAGCTAATCTCTGCGACGAGGTCGCTTTTTGTCATCTCCGCCTTGCTGCGTTCCAACGCAGTCTCGGACTTGAGATACTTGCGCTTGGCGGCGTAGACCGTGGGGAAGTCGAATTCCTGCGAGAGCTTCACCCCATTGTCGGGGCCGCCGCCATCAGTGGCCGTCTGCACGAGAGAAAGTGCTGTCTGAGGCACATCAAAGGCCGTGCGCTCTATAATCTGCGACTGGCTGACGGCTATTTTTGCCCTCTTGTAGGCAATATTGTCATCAAGAGCGATGTTTATGCACTCGTCCAGCGACAAACGCACTATGCTCTGCTGCGCAAAGGCCGTCTGCACGACAATTCCTGCCGCCAGAGCGATTAAAATGTTGCGAATATGGTGTTTCATATTATTGTTTCTTAGTAAATGTTTCGTAGATAGCGGGCAAAACCATTAGCGTAAGCACAGTCGCAGTCAGAAGACCACCGATCACAACCGTCGCCAGCGGCCTTTGCACCTCGGCGCCGTCCGCAGTAGAAAGAGCCATGGGCAAAAAGCCAAGCGAAGCGACCAAAGCAGTCATAATAACCGGGCGCAAGCGCTCCTCGCAACCCAAAAGCACGCGCTGCCGCACATCTTTCATGCCCTCGCGCTTCAAATTGTCGATCTGCCCGACCAAAACAATCCCGTTAAGGACAGAAATGCCGAACAGAGCGATGAAACCAACGCCGGCAGAGATACTAAAAGGCATATCGCGCAACCATAGAGCCATCACGCCACCAATCAGCGAGAGGGGAATAGCAGAAAAGACGAAAAAAGTTTCCCGAATGTTGTGAAGAGTAGCGTAAAGGAGCAGCAAAATCAGCATAAGAGCAATCGGGACTGCCAAAGAGAGCCGCTCGGTAGCTTCTTGAAGGTTCTTGAACTCGCCACCATAAGTGTAATAATATCCGGGCGGCAGATGAAAGTGCTCATTAAGGATCTGCCTTATTTCCGCAACGGTGCTCTGCACATCACGCCCCCTGACATTGAAGCCAACATATATACGGCGTTCTCCATTGTCGTGAGTAATCTGCGCCGGAGCCTCCTTAAAGCTAATATCCGCAACGTTTTCGAGCGGAATGAACGAGCCGTCGGGGAGCGAAAGCTGAAGATGTTTTACCGCATCTATATCTTGCCGCAACTCATCGTCAAGCCTTACGACTAAATCAAACTGCTTCTCGCCCTCATAGATCACGCCAGCCTTACGACCGGCGAACGCCATGGAGAAAGCCTCATTGGCAGCGTTAACAGTGATGCCGTAAGCGGCGAGACGGTCGATGTCGTAGTCTACATGTATCTGTGGCAGCCCTTGAACGCGCTCAACATTTGGCTCGGTAACCCCCTTGACGTGCTCAATCAGCTTGGCCACACGATTAGCATAATAGCTGAGCTTCTCCAGATCGTCGCCATAAATCATAATAGCCACATCCTGCTTAATACCAGTGATGAGCTCGTTGTTACGCATCTGGATAGGCTGACTCATCTCGGCCTCCATGCCCGGAATAAGAGCGAGTGCGTCCTCCATCTTCTCCATAAGCTCCGGCATGGTCTTGGCGGAGGTCCATTGCGCCTTGGGCTTGAGGGAAATGAGCATATCGGCACGCTCCACAGGCATCGGGTCGGTTGGAATTTCGGCACTGCCGATACGAGTAACGGCCTGCTTCACTTCGGGGAAGCGCTCCTTGATAATTTTCTCGGCGAGGGTGGTCGTTGCCACCATTTGCGAGAGCGAAGTACCCTGCGCCATACTTATTTCAACAGCAAAGTCGCCCTCTTCGAGCGTAGGGATGAACTCTCCGCCCAACTTAGTGAACAGCCAGACACTACTGGCAAATAAAACGACCATACTGCCGATGATAAACTTGCGCTGATTGAGACAAAAGATAAGCACCGGACGATAAAGCTTATACAAAACGTCCATCATCTTGTCCGAAAAGTTCCGCTTGCGCACCACTCTTTTGCTAAGAAAGAGCGACGCAGCCATAGGCACATAGGTAAGCGACAGAATAAAGGCGCCGAGAATTGCAAAGAAGATCGTGAGGGCCATTGGACGGAACATCTTACCCTCAATGCCGCCGAGCGTGAACAGAGGCAGGTAAACAATCATGATAATAATCTCGCCAAAGGCTGCACTCTTGCGGATTTTGGAGGCAGAGCGAAACACTTCGTTGTCCATCTCCTTCTGGCTGAGCCTCCGGTCATCACTATTGTTCGTATTGCCGAGCGAGTCTGCGGATATAGGTATCAACTTGTTTGTTCGGTTGAAGATATGGTGGCAAACAGCCTCCACAATAATCACTGCGCCGTCCACAATCAGTCCGAAGTCTATGGCACCGAGGCTCATAAGGTTGCCGCTGATGCCAAAGAGCTTCATCATCGCAAAAGCGAACAGCATAGACAGCGGAATGACGCTCGCCACCACCAGACCTGCCCTCAGATTGCCCAGAAACAGAACGAGAATGAAGATAACAATCAGTCCGCCCTCTATAAGGTTCGTGGCAATCGTATTAGTAACGCGAACCACTAAGTCAGTCCTGTCAATAAAAGGCTCTATGACGATACCCTCCGGCAAATTCTGCTGTATCTGAGCAATACGAGCCTTCACGTTCCGGCTAACCTTCTGGAAATTTTCACCCTTAAGCATCAGCGATATGCCAGCCACCACCTCGCCTTCGCCATTGCGCGTAACGGCGCCGTAGCGCGTGGCGTGCCCCAGGCGAACCTCTGCGATGTCGTTTATTCTGACCGTCGTGCCGCGCCGTGTAGCAATAGGAATGGCGCGAATATCGGCGAGCGTCTGCGCCACGCCGATACCGCGTATGAAATACTGATTAGCCCCTTTCTCGATGTAGCTGCCGCCAGCATTAGAGTTGTTAGTCTCCAGTGCATTGTAGACATCAGCCAGACTAAGCCCCGCAGCCATCAGTCGGTCAGCGTCCACCGCCACTTCATACTGCTTGACAAAGCCTCCCCAGCCACTCACCTCGGCCACACCCTCGGTGCCGGAGAGTTGTTTCCTAACAATCCAGTCCTGTATCTCGCGGATTTGCTCCAAAGAGTACTTCTGTTCGTAACCCTTGGCGGGACGAACTGTGTAATGATAAATCTCGCCCAGCCCTGTGCTAATCGGCGCCATGCCAACCGTAGCCTGCGCCGACGGCAACGCCTCCTCGGCCTCTTGTAGCGCCTGATTGACCTGCTCACGAGCCCAGTAGACATCTACATCGTCGTCAAACACAAGCGTAACCACCGACAAGCCACTCCTACTGATGCTGCGCCGCTCCGTAACTTCGGGAATGTTCATCAGCGCCATCTCGATAGGAGTAGTAATCAGCTGCTCCACCTCCTGTGCCCCCATAGCCGGTGCCTGCGAGATTACCTGCACCTGATTACTGGTGATGTCAGGCGTAGCATCGAAGGGCAACTGCGACAAACTCCAGCTGCCCCACACAATCAGAGCAACGGTAAAAAGTCCTATCACCGCTTTGTGAGCGATAGAAAACCTAATAATTTTCTGAAACATAAACTATCTCTGTTAATTCATAATACATCAGCCTCCGATAGTGCATAACGGAGACAAAAACGCACACTATGAATTAACAGACGGAGGACTTCTGAGCGGCGTGCTAAGTACACTTTTGTGCGGCAAGTACGCAGCCTTATACCCAGTCTTGACATCAGCCTCGGAATTACAATCCAGAAGCATCGCAACAATGCCGGAAGCTAACAGATAATTGCTATCGCCACTTCGCGAGTAGTCGGGGCCGTCTATACAATTGCGAGTGTCCACATATTGCGCCACCAATGGGCAGACACCATGCATCCCCTGACTTCCGCACTCATCGTGATGAGAATGCTTATGCTCCGCCTTGCAGTCGGCATTGCCAAAGCAGACGGCATCCTCGTGGTGGTGATGCGGCACACAGAGGGCCACAATCAAAGCCACCATCACAACGCCCATAGTACTCTTGGCAATCCTATTTCTGCGAAGCCGCATCATCTTAATTACAGTCCTTAGCGTTGCGAAGTTAGTACAATTTATTTATAAGCGCGACAAAAATGAACAAAAAACACTCAATCCTCTTCCAAGAGCCGCAATCGCGACACCAAACCGCGAGCGTATCGTGAGTAATGTCGTCCTAACATTCTATTATGTCGTGCGGACTTGCAGAAAAGGCCTCCGCGCGCGATTTTTGAGCCTCGGCGCGCGTAGAAATGTCGTGAA
>JAFLUU010000027.1 GCA_022508585.1 Prevotellaceae bacterium
TATAAGATTTTTTAAAGTTTCACGACAATAAATCGCGTGCCGAGGCTCAAAAATCCGCTGCGCACGACATTCCTGCGAACTTCGAGAGGGTTAGGCAAAACTTCGAGGGGATTAGGGGTTGCGAGAACGACTTTATACGCTGTGAGCACGATATTTCGCATCGTTGCGACCATAAAGGTAAAAGCATAAAAGGGCGTTACACCCACTTTTTGCAAGAAAAGCAGCGATTTTGCTTGCTGAAAAGAAATAAAGCACTACTTTTGTATCTTAAAATAGGAGTGTTATGCCGACAAAGGAGAGTAACGACAGCGCGCCGCGCACGGTGGAGATAGATGTTGCCAAGGTCTTGCGCGACAAGATGGGCGGCAAGGCTCGCTTTGTGCCGCGTTTCGTAGTCAAGTGGCTCGAACGGCTTATTCATCAGGAGGATATGAACCGCTTCTTCCGCGCTCACAGCGAGGAACAGGGCGTGGAGTGGCTCAAGTCGGTGGTCGAGTATGCCGATATGCGCATCACTGTACGCGGGCTCGACAATCTGCCTGCCGACAAGACTCATCGCCTTACCTTTGCCAGCAATCATCCGCTCGGCGGCATCGACGGCGTGGCTCTCGGCGCTGTTCTGGGCGAGCACTACGAGGGCAATATCCACTATCTGCTCAACGACATACTGATGAACCTCCCCGGCCTGCGCCCCCTCGGCACTCCGGTCAACATCGTGGGCTCGCAGAGCCGCCGAATGCCCCGTATGGTTGACGACGCCTTCGCTGCCGACCACCAGGTAATCCTTTTCCCTGCCGGCTTATGCTCGCGCAAGATCGGCGGCATCATTCAGGATTTGCCGTGGCGCAAAACGGTGGTGCAGAAAAGTGTGCAGCACCGGCGCGACATCGTGCCGATACATTTCAGCGGTCAGAACTCCAAGCGTTTCTACCGCGTCTCGGCGTTGAGCAACTTTTTGCACCTCAAGGTAAACCTTGCTATGCTCTTCCTCCCCGATGAGCTCTATCGCAATATGCATAAGCCGTTTACTATCACCATAGGCAAGCCTATCCCCTGGCAAACTTTTACGAAGGATAAATCGTTCAGCGAGTGGGCGCAGTGGTTGAGAGCAAAGGTGTATGAATTGAAATAGTATGGAACAGATTATCTCCCCCGTCGACAAGCAGGTGCTCCGCTCCGAGCTTACTCCCGAACGCCTGCTGCGCCAGACCAACAAGAGCAACAACGAAATCTACATCGTTACCTGGCAGGACTCGCCCAATGTGCTGCGAGAGATTGGTCGCCTGCGCGAAATAGCCTTCCGCGCCGCCGGTGGAGGCACGGGTAAGGCGCTGGACCTCGACGAGTACGACACTTGCGAGCATCCCTACAAGCAGTTGATAGTGTGGAACCCCGAGGAGGAGGAGATTATCGGTGGTTACCGCTACTTCCTCGGCCATGAGGTCAGCCTCGACGACGAAGGGCAACCCAAGCTGGCCACAAGCCACATGTTCCACTTCTCCGAGCATTTCCTGCGCGACTATATGCCGCAGACAATAGAGCTGGGGCGCTCGTTCGTAACCCTTGAGTATCAGAACACGAGCCGCTCGCTACACAAAAGCCTCTTTGCGCTCGACAATCTCTGGGACGGCCTCGGTGCGCTCACCGTGGTGATGCCCAACGCCCGCTATTTCTTCGGCAAGATGACCATGTACCCCAGCTTCAGCCACGTGGGGCGCGACATGATACTCTATTTCCTCCACAAGCACTTCGGCGACAAAGACAAGCTCGTTACCGCTGTTAATCCGCTGCGCATCGACACTGACCCCGACTATCTTGCCTCCCTTTTTACGGAGGATGACTTCAAGGCCGACTACCGTCTCTTGAATGCGCAGGTGCGTCAGCTCGGCTTCAACATTCCGCCGCTCGTCAATGCCTACATGTCGCTCTCGCCCACGATGAAAGTGTTCGGCACCGCTATCAATGACGACTTCGGCAATGTCGAGGAGACCGGTATCCTCATTGCTGTCGACGAAATCCTCGCCGAGAAGCGCGTCCGCCACATCGACTCTTACGTCCGCGAGCACCCTGAGGCCGCCGACCTCATCGGCAATGTGCTCAATCCGCCGTTTAAGAAATAAATCCGCATTATTCATAAAATGGGCGTGCGCGAATATGGCCGACAGCTGCTCAAAGAGCTCTCTGCCGAGCTGACTAAATAGTTTGGCAAGGACTTTTCTGTCAGTCGATGATACTTCTGCCGTCAGTTCAACGTTTATTCCCCTAAGATCTTGCCTGCAGTGCGGGTAAAATTCAAGATACTCTACACAATGTGTGGAATATCTTGCTTTATGTAGACCTATGAGCTTCTTGTCAAGACGAAAGGCTGAATGTTATGGAACTCTTCGAAGCCGTATTATATATAATATATATGTTCGCGCGCGTAGAAGGCGTGGAAATTTTATGTATAATTGTGAATATTATGAACAATGTGAGAATATATTTCCGTAAAATATGTAAAGATGTTATTTTTCTTTACAATGTTTACTTGTATATTAACGGAAATGTTGTATTTTTGGCTTCCAAATTCCCTTAATGTCGAATAGCTAACCGATAAAAGATACTTTAACCTATTTATTAACCTTTAAAAATTATGTGTATGAAGAAGATTTATTCTTTGATTGCGCTGCTTGTGATGGCAGTGAGCGTAAGTGCACAGAAGTATCACCTCGTTACTCAGGCCAGAGGTACTGTTGAGACGGGTGTTGACTATGTGCTTTACTGCTCCGAGAACGCTTCCACGCCGTATGCAAATGCTACGAGTGGTATGGGTGCTTCGCTTGCCGACGATAGCTACCTCTGGCGCTTTGAGGAGGCTACCGGCGAGACTACTGAAGAGGGCTACCAACTCTATGTGCTCTACAGCGTAAGCCGCCAGGCTTATTGGCAGGAGCAGGACTTCGAGAACAATATCGGTCTCGACGGCTACGACATCTTTGGCTACGCTGGCATAAACGCTACATTCGGTGCCAAGGCTACCGCTATGCGCGTGGCTGTGATGGAGGCTAACTCTACCGGCGATTGGCGTTCTGAGACCAGTACTGGCTCTGGCTTCCTCATCTCCCGCAACAACCCTGTGCCGCAGAACGAGGAGACCACCTGGTATTTCAAACTTTCGTTCCAGAGCCAAGACCTTGGCTTCGCTCCTTATGGCGGCGAGAACCGCGGTTGGGACATCTGGACCGTTGAGGAGAACACTCCGAAGGAGAAATTGGAAGAGCTCATTGATCGTATCGTTGGCGAAGGAGCTATATTCCAGGCTGGTGACGGCCCCGGTTTCTATGATGCCGCTGCTGTAAACCGCTTCTACGATGCTCTTGAGGCTGCACAGGATGCTGTGCTTGCCGGCACCGCAAGTGATGATGAGTTCCTCGCAATGTATGATGAACTCGAGGCTGCAGAGATAGCAGTTAAGGCTGCTTTGCAAAAGTTCGCCGATGGTTACTACTTCATCGTGAGCGCCGGTCCGTTCTTTAACACCCAGGGTGTTGAGAAGGGTGTTTATGCTTCTAACGCTACCACTCCGGGTTGGAAGACTATCGACAAATGCATCGAGAACAAGGATTACTCTTTCCTCTGGAAGCTGACAGAAACCAGCGATGCTAACTATAAGCTCCAGAATGTGCTCTATGGCACTTACTATGCCGGCCCGACAACTGCTGGGCAGTCTGTTGCCTGCGTTCTCAACGAGAGTGGTAATGTTACCGTTTCGTTTGACCTCATCATTAGCGACGAGATCGGTGAGAATGATGAGAAGCAGTGGTATATCTACGATAGTTTCTCTAACAACAAGATGCACGCTAACAACCACGGCGGCGGTGCTGGTCAGTCCAGCAACCTTGTAACTTGGAATGCGGCTTATGCTAGCTCTGCTTCCGCTTGGTACATCCGTCCTGTAACTGATGAGGAATACATCAAGGCTGCAGGTGAGGCTCTTGCTTACATGGAGCTCGTTGCAAGCGTTGAACCTCTCGTGAGGGAGGCTAATAGTCTCTATGATCAGCTCTTTGTAGTAGCTGCTGACCTCGACAATCCTTTTGTTACCGATGCTGACGACACCAAGCTTCCCGGTGAGGAGGGCAACCAGTTCCTCTCTAACCACAAGGAGGGCTCTGAGGGTCGCTATGCCGCTCTTATCGATGGCAAAACCAAGGCTATCTGGGACAAAGAAGGTAACCCGACCGAGGGTGCAACCAACTTTGACGAGAACGGCGACTGGGCTTACTTCCACAGCACTTGGTCAAGCGATGCTTACACTGATGCTCACTCCAGCATGGCTCACTACCTCCAGGTAGACTTCTCTAAGACTCCTGCCAGCGAGTTTGTAGTACGCTTTGCCCGTCGTTACAACAACTACGAGGGTCAGCCGACTCAGATCGCTATCTATGCTACCAAGGATACCACAGGTTATCACAACGCTACCGACCAGTGGACAAAGATTACTACTATCAATATTCCTTATCTCAATCAGGAAGAGTTCTACACCTCTAATGTAATCGATCTTGGCGATACTTACAAGTATGCTCGCTTCGTTGTAGAGGAGACCTACTCTCAGAAAGTATTCTTCCACCTCTCTGAGTTCAACCTCTACCCGGGTGCTATCAGCGAGGAGCTCTCTCAATACTACTATATAGATGGTATGAAGGAGGCCGCCGAGGCAATGAAGGCACAGGTTGAGGCTGCTCGTAAGGCTCTCGCTGATGAAACCGTTACTCAGCAGACTATCGATGACCTCAAGGCTGCTATCGCTAAAGTGAGGGTTCTCTTTGCAAATCCCTCTGATTTCATCAATGCAATTGCAGAGGCAGAGGCTTATCTTAAGATGGACATTACCATTGGTAACAACTATGGTAACATCAAGTCTCAGGATGCTGTAGACGCTTTGTCGGATGCTATCAAAGCTGCTAAGGAGGTAGATCTTGAAGGCAAGCTCGAAAAGTCAGATCTTGACGCTGCTCTTGCCGCTCTTACCGCTGCAAAGAACGCATTCCTCAGCGAAATGGTAGTTCCCGAGGCTGGCAAGTGGTATCAGATCCTCTCTCAGTGCCCCGAAGATCAGCGTGCAGGTCTCCTCGGTTCTGCTATCTACGTGAATGTTGCAGGTAACTCTGCCGATGTTCTTTGGACAGCAGACGATATGGCGACTAATGCTACCGCTATGTGGCAGTTCATCCCCGTAGAGGGCGACACTCCCAATGTGTTCTATCTCCAGAACATGGCCACTGGCCTCTATATGGGTAACGAAAGCGCTCCTGCTAAATCTGTAACTACCACCACCTCCGTTGAGCCTATCCCCTTCCAGATTACTTTCGTCGGTGGCGACAATGTTGCTATCGTTAGCCAGAAGAATAACACCACTGGCAGCGGTCTCCATGCACAGGCTAACTACAAGGCCGTTGTAGGCTGGAACTATGATACTGCCGCTTCTATGTGGACCTTCGGTGAGGTTGACGAGGAGGAGATTGATGGTGTTGTTGTGCCTGTAATCGCAGGTGGTACTCGCGCTCAGGTTCTGCCTTTCGCAACTGAAGGCTTGTCTTTGTTCAACGAAGAAAGTGTTAAGTTCTACTCTGTTAAGAGCATGGCTTACAACGCTGATACCGATGAGACGACTATCGAGCTCTATGAGAAGGACAGCTTCGAGGCTGGTGAGCCGTTCATCATTGAGGTTGGCGAGCAGGATACTACTATCACCGTACCAACTCCTGCTACTGACGCTGTTATTGATAAGGCTGGCGTTAAGAATGGTCTTGTAGGTGTTCTGCGTAACACTGACATCACTGCAGGTATGGCTTACTTCGACAACAGCGGTGAAGAGACTGTTGTAAACATCCTGACCCAGACTGCTGCTATCGCTTCGCTGAAGGGCTACTTCGATCCTGCTCTCTACGAGGGTGAGGTTGCTGATGTTGAGACTGCAAAGATTTATGTGGTTAATGGTGCAAACGACAACTGGCTGACTGCTGTTGGCGGTGTTACTGCTGACAAGACGATTGTAGTTAAGGGTGGCATCTACACTCTTAACGGCCAGAAGGTAACTGAACCTCAGAAGGGTCAGATCTACATCGTTGACGGCAAGAAAGTGAAGTTCTAATATATCTATTAGATATTCAATAAAGAATGTCCCTCGGAACGAGTGTTCCGAGGGACATTTGTTTTTGAGATATTAGATAATGTGTAAGGCTTAAACTTGCGGTGTCGCAGTGTTTGCTATCTTTCTGTTAGAGATAATCGGGCAGCTCGAAGAGACGAGTGCCGTTGCTGCCTTTAATGAGAATAAACTTGTCGCGAACAGGCGCGCTGTTCAGTTCTGCCTTAACCTCTGCCACGCTTAAGAAAGTGCGGAAAGGGGGATTTAGGCTCTGGAAATTGGCACCAACTAACCATATATTGTCTTTCGTAGCCGAACTTGGCTCCATAAATTTGGTCTGCAATATTTTGATGATGTTGGCGTGCTCTGTCGCTGAGATGTTGCCGAGTTCGCGCATCTCGCCAAGAATGAGCATCTTTTCTCTGCCATGCGGCGACACTGCGAGAGCGAAGTTATCCAATGCGGCAACCATGCTTGACGGGTTGGCGTTGTAGGCATCTACGATGAGAGTGTTGTGCGCTGTCTCGCGGAGCTCCGAACGATTGTTGGTAGGCACATAATTAGTCAGCGCGGCGTCGATTTGTGCCGGCTCTACGCCGAAACGCAAGCCCACGCATATTGCAGCTAACACATTGTCGAGATTATATGCGCCGATAAGGTGTGTCTGAACCTCGTGGGTGGCGTTATATTGTTCGCTGCTGTGTTTGTTCTTAGACAGAAACTCTGACGTATTCTTTGTGCGCCAGCGCACTTTAAGCAACGGAGCGCATTCGGCAACCTCGCCTTCCACATTATAGCCATTGCCGGGGCTGCCATAAGTGATGGCGTGGAGCCCTTGCGCAATCTTGGCGAGGTGGGGATTGTCGGCATTGAGGAAAATCTCGCCAGAACCGCGACCTGCCGCCGCCTTGTGGCGCAAAAAGTCGTAGAGCTCGCCCTTTGTCTTGACAACGCCATCAAATGAGCCGAAGCCCTCGATGTGAGCCACGCCGACATTGGTAATAAGGCCGCAGTCGGGGTCGACAATCTCTGCGAGCGCCGCAATTTCCCCCGGGTGGTTGGCACCAGTTTCGATGATGGCGATGTCATGCTCGTCGGTGAGGCGCAACAGTGTCTTTGGTACGCCTATATGGTTGTTGAGATTACCCTGCGTGTAGAGTACGTTGTACTTCTGTGCCAGTACCGTGCTCACAAGCTCCTTTGTGGTCGTCTTTCCGTTAGTGCCTGTAATCTGAATGACTGGTTTGCTGAAATGTTTGCGATGCAAGTGCGCCAATTGCTGCAATGTTGTTAGTGCATCGTCCACTAAAATAAGCCTTTTGCTCAAAGCTGCTGCCGTTTCAGTGTTGTGAGCCGACGCATCAGCGAGCGCCGCAGGCTTTTCGTCCACTACAGCATAGGCGCAGCCTTTTTCTAAAGCCGCAATAGCGAACTTATTGCCGTTGAAGTTGTCGCCCTTGAGTGCAAAGAACATTGACCCCACGGGACAATCGCGGCTGTCGGTAGTAATAATCGGATTTTGCAGAAATAAATCGTAAATCTCTTCGATTTTCATCTCGCGCGTACCTTATATGATATATTCACTATCGGCAAAGGTAATAAAAAAAAAGGAGGCGCAGGATTTGCATACGGTTTTTGTTGGTGGTTAAACGATAAACCGAACCATTATATAGAGCTGATGCTACGGCTGTTATATGTTAGGCAGCGACATGCCGAGTATCTTTCGGTAGAGGTCGAGGGCGTAAACGTCGGTCATGCCCGTTATGAAGTCGAGAACTCCTGTCAGTCGCTCGTGGAGGGTGGGGGCGTTGATTTGATACTGGCTGCTGACGCGGTCGATTAGTCTTTGAGAATAGACCTTGTGCGGATTGTCGACGGCGTCGGTAAATAATTCCAGAAGGGTATCTATTATCTTGTAGCCGGCAAGCTCTACATCAAGCACTTCGCGTGAGCGGTAGATGTGCTCCACCGCGAAATCGGCGCATTGGGCGAAAGCATCGCGCATACGCGGATTTACATGTTTGATGAGACTGCCCTCAAATTCGCCGCGCAGTATCTGCTCCTCGTTGTCAGTGAAGACGCGCACGCATTCCTGCTCTATTGCGTTGATGACGCATGAACGCATATAAATAATGCGTTCGTTGATGTCGGTAACGGAGGGATAATTAGTGTCGATGGTTTGGCGTTGGGCAGGGTCGAAGAAGTTAAGTAGGAGATCGCGTGTCTGATCTGCGGTAATGATGTGAAGTTTGTAGGCGTCCTCTATGTCCATGATTTCGTAGCATATATCATCGGCGGCTTCCACAAAGTATGCCAGCGGATAGCGTGCGTAACGCAGGCGGTAGCCTTCGTCTGCTATCTTGACGAGCCCCAGATGTTCGGCAACCTCGCGGAAGAACGGCATCTCGCTACAGAAGAAGCCGAACTTACTCTTGCCTCCGCTGAGCACAGAGCTGTAGGGATATTTGACGATAGAAGCCAAGGTGCTGTAGGTCATCACATAACCGCCCTCGCGCCGTCCTTCGTATTGGTGTGTAAGAAGTCGGAAAGCGTTGGCATTTCCGTCGAAGCGAGTGATGTCTTGCCAAAGTATGTCGGCTTTCTCTGCGCCAACCTCATCTTCTATCATCTTGCGGA
Source organism: Prevotellaceae bacterium (assembly GCA_022508585.1). GTDB lineage: Bacteria > Bacteroidota > Bacteroidia > Bacteroidales > Bacteroidaceae > UBA6382. Next base: position 8,768 of record JAFLUU010000027.1, read on the forward strand.
AGCGAGCTCCTTTGCCTTCGCTGAAAAAAGTAGCGATGGCCTTCTCTCCCGAGTGGCCGAAAGGGGGATTGCCTAAATCATGGGCGAGGCAAGCGGTGGAAACGATAGTTCCTAACTGGGCAAAGAGCCCCGCGTCAACCTCTGGGTGGCGCTTAGTCAAGATGCGTGCGGTGTCATTGCCCATAGAGCGGCCTACGCAGGCCACTTCAAGGCTATGCGTGAGGCGGTTGTGTACAAATACGCTCCCTGGTAGCGGAAAGACTTGCGTTTTGTTTTGAAGCCGGCGGAAAGGGGCGGAGAATATAAGACGGTCGTAGTCGCGCTGAAAGACAGAGCGATATTCTGCAAAATCTGTCTGTGCCTGCGGTCTGCCGAGTCGCGTGGAGGAGATAAGCCGAGCCCACTCCATGGGTTTGTGTTGGGTCATAGTTTTTGTCTTTGGCTGCAAAAGTAAGTTAATTTGCCCTAAAAGATTAAAGACGGCACAGATAAATTTGGCTTTGAGCGGATAATGTCCTAAATTTGTAGCAAATTTAGAGAAGACATCATCATGAAAGTACATATCATCAACAAATCCAAGCATTCTCTGCCGCAATATGCCACTGCGCAGAGTGCTGGAGTAGATTTGTGCGCTAATGTAGACAGTCCGGTGGTCATTGCTCCTTTGGGGCGTGCCCTTATCCCTACCGGCCTCTACATTGCTTTGCCCGATGGCTGGGAAGCGCAGGTTAGGCCGCGCTCAGGGGTGGCGTTGAAGCATGGTGTAACCGTGCTTAATGCGCCCGGCACTATAGACGCCGACTATCGGGGCGAGGTGGGTGTGATTTTGGTCAATTTGGGCGGTGAGGATTTTACCATTAACGATGGTGATAGGATTGCGCAGATGATTTTCAATCAATACGGCAAGGCTGAGTTCGTGGAGGTGGATACACTCGACAGCACTGAGCGCGGTGCAGGTGGTTTTGGCCATACCGGAGTGTAGTAGGAGGGCGATAATTGTAGTGAGTATGATGAGAGTCATCGCTTTGCTATGTTTGCTCGCTTGCCTAACGACAAGCGTTGTCGCGGGTAAGAAAGATAAGAATGCTGCGCCCACTAATCAGACTGATTTGCGGCGTTATGAGCAACTTTACCTGGAGGCTGTGTGCCAGCGTGAGGCTAACAATGCCGTGGCGCAGTACCGTCTCCTTGAGCGCGCTATCAAGGTTAACCCTCACGGGGCGGAAGCGTACTTCGACCTCGCTATGTTTGGCATTGAGCATAATGCCCAAGTGCCTGTGATCGACTATTTGGCACTGGCTCACGAACTGGACCCTGATAATCACGAATATACCATTCAGTATGTGCGCGTTCTGTTTGGGCGTAGGGATAAAGCTGGTGTTGATTTGGCTAAATCCCTGCTCGTCCATGAGGAACTGCGTGATGATGTATATGCTCTGCTCTGTGATTACTACACTATGACCGGCGATTACGCTCAGTTGTGCGCTACGCTCGAGCAATGGCGCCCTTTCAGCGGCGATGATGAGTTTATCAGCAGCAATAAGTTGCATGCTGCGATGGCTTTGGGGCAGTTGGACGATGCTTTGTTAATTGCTGACACGCTTATACACATTTCCCCCTCTAATGCTACGCGCTATAAGGTTGCTAAGGGCGAGATACTGCTGGGGCTAAATCGTGTTGACGACGCGTTGACCCTTTATCACACGCTAAGTGCAGATGAAGAAACTGATCCCGGCGCGCAGATATTGCTTTATAAATATGCTGTCAAATCTGGCAACAAGGTGCTGGAGGTACAGTTGCTAAAACAGATTGCTAGTAATCCGTATATGCAGATGCAGACTCGCGAGGCCGCTCTTCGCCAGTATCTTGGCGATGTTAACGACAGCGAGCGCATCGTTCGCAGAGACACAATGCTGACAATGCTCCTACCCCTGCCGGAAAAGGAGCCTGCTCTGTACAATATTATGCTGGCTGAGCTTCGTCAGAGCGATGCGCCTGATTCGCTGTATGCGCTTCTCTTCAATAAGCTCCTTGAGATTGACCCTGCTAACGAATATGCTCGCATTAGTCTGATGCAGATAGCTCTGCGTGCCGATGATTATGCGGATGTGCAGCGTTTGTGCACTGATGGCATGAAGCAGAACGCTCGTCAGCCATTGTTCTACTACTTTGGCGGCGCTGCCTTGATGATAGAAAAGAAATACGAAGAGGCTCTATCCTTGTTTGAGCGCGGTCGTGAATATATTGATGATAATACGAATACCGAGCTCGTTTCAACTTATTTCGGTAGCTATGGTGACGCGCTCCATCAGCTGGGTCGTAACCATGAGGCCTATGTAATGTATGACTCGGCACTCGTTTATAACAATGGTAACGAGATGTGCCTCAACAATTACGCGTATTTCCTGGCGCTTGACAACGAACAGCTTGACAAGGCAGAGCGAATGAGTGCTTACACCGTTGAAGTGCGTCCCGACAATGCCACTTTTCTTGATACTTACGCTTGGATTTTGTTTCTCAAGGGCGATTACGAAAAAGCGCGCGAATATATTGATCGCGCTATCGACAATATTGAGGACCGTGCCGACCAAGATAACTCCAGTCTTTATGATCATGCCGGAGATATTTACTATCACCTTGGGCTTACCGATGAAGCGTTGGATTATTGGCGGCAGGCGTTCAGTCTTGACGCAGAATCAACTATCCTGAAGAAGAAAATTACAAACAAGAAATATTATAAAGATTGAGAATATGAGAAAAATAAAACTCGGCAGAGCTTTCCGCTCCGTATCGATCGTGGTAATGTTGCTCGTGCTTGTTTCAGCGTGCAAAAGCGGAAGTCATGTTGTTGGCTCTAACGCTATAAATAATAACAATGAGGTTACAGCGTATGCCCATAAGGTGCTGGCTAATGCCGTTACGGCTAAATCTATTACGGCCAAGATGAAGATAAGCCTCGCGATCGGCGATAAAAATGTCTCTCTTTCCGGCAATTTACGCATGAAGCGCGGTGATGTTATCCAGCTCTCGATGACTTTCCCTATTGTGGGCGAGGTGTGTCGCATGGAGTTCAGTCCTACTGATGTGCTCGTCATAGACCGCATCAACACCCGCTATGTTAAAGCGACCTATGATCAAGTAGATTTTCTGCGCTCGGCTAACCTTGACTACAATGTGCTGGAGTCAATCTTTTGGAACGAAGTCTTTTATCCCGGCAGCACTGATGTTAATAAGCATCTGAATGAGTATAGTATCTCCACTGCTGGAACTCACACCCTCCTCAATCTTACTTCTGCCCCCAAGCTTGATTACGCTTTCCTCACTATTACGGAAAGTGCGCTGCTCGATCGCCTAACCGTCTCTTCTAAAGATGTGAATGATAGCAACAATTTGGTTTGTGTCTATGATAATTTTGTGAAATTTGAGAATAGTAAATTTCCGAGCCATCTCAAACTGACTTTTGCGGGCGAGGATCGTAATTATGGCCTCGATATTTCTCTTAGTTCCCTTACAAATAATTCTGATTGGAAGGCGCACACAGAAGTTTCCGACAAATATGAGCGCATTGATCCTGAGAAATTGTTTAAGAATCTTATCCCTTAGCAAAATATAAGGAAACGCCGATATTATCGTGAGAACATTTTTCCAAATACTGACGCTATTGGTGGTGTTTGTCGTGCAGACGCCGGATATTGTCGCGCAGAAACGAAATACCAAAGCCGCCGCCAAACCAAAGACCACGAATACCAAAACTGCGACGCCCCAGAAGAAGACAACAACCAAGAACACTACGACGAATGTCAACACGCTTCGTTCGCAGCGCGACGCGCTGCAGAAAAAAATCAAGCAGTCGGAAGCGCAGCTCAGCCAGACGCAAAAGGCTGTCAAGAAACAGTTGCAAGATCTCGCTGTCATTAACGCGCAAATCGACGAGCATCAGCGAAATATCGGCAATATACAGCAAACTCTCGATACGGTCAACACAAATATCGCTCTCTTAGAGGCAGATCTCGCCAAGCTATCTGCGCAGCTCAAGGAGCGCCGTCAGAAATACTATCGTTCGGTGCTATATCTCTACCAGAACAGAGATGCGAGCAACAAGCTGCTATTTCTTCTCTCTGCCACCGATTTTACTCAGCTCGGGCGGCGCTATCGTTACATGAAAGAATACTCTAAGTACCAGCGCGTGCAGGGCGAGCTCGTCAAGCGCAAGCAGACTGAGGTGGAAGTGGCAAAAGTCAAGCTCAGCGCCGAGCGCGACCGACACACCGAGTTGCTGAAGCGCGAACAGACAGAAAATCAAATGCTCGCCCAGCGTAAGACAGAGCAGCAGACGGCAGTCAGCTCCCTGCAAAAACAGCAGAAGAGCCTGCAGGCGGCACTCGCCTCCGACCGCAAGGAAGTGGCAGCCCTCAATAGCAAGATAGACTATTACGTACAGCTCGCTCTCGAGCAAGAGCGCAAGCGCCGTGAAGAAGCCGAACGCAAGGCGCGCGAGCTGGCGGAGCGAAAAGCTCGCGAAGAGAAGCAAAAACAGGAAGCTGCTGCAGCTAAAAGCAAGAACGCAACGGCAAACAACAAGTCCACGGCGTCGACAAGCAAGGGCACGACATCGTCAAAGGCCTCCGCCAAATCTGAACCCAAGGCTGAGACACCGCGCTACATGCCCAACGATAAGGAATATCAGCTGACCAGCAATTTTGCAGCCAACAAGGGACGCTTTCCCATGCCTATCACAGGTTCTTACCTCATCTCCACTCACTATGGCAGCTACACCATGAGCGGAACCAGTGTCCGCCTCGACAGTCGCGGCATCAACCTTACGGGGCAGGCCGGCGCGCAAGCTCGTTGCATATTCGACGGAGAAGTTACCGCCGTGTTCTCGGTGGGAGGCCTCAAAAACGTTATGGTGCGCCACGGCAGCTACATATCCATTTATTGCAATCTGCGCACTGTCTCCGTCAGCCAAGGCCAGCGCGTCAGCGCTCGCCAGAGCCTCGGTGCTGTTGCTCCCGATGTGTCAGGCAAGCCCAACCTTCACTTCCAGCTGCGCAAGGAATCGGCCACTCTCAATCCCGAACAGTGGTTAGCTCGCTAAGATACGGTTTCGCAAAATGCGGATAGCCGAACGAACAATAAAGACTGCCCAAAAGGCAGTCTTTATTGTTTACTATATTTTAAGATTTGTTGCTGAACTTATACGTAAAAGTTGTCCTTAGAACACGATTTCCAAACCGTCGAGAATGTTGATGTACAGCTCTATGGCTTGAGCAATCTCCGAAATTTTTATATACTCGTCGGCAGAGTGCGACCGCGCCGAGTCGCCCGGCCCAAGCTTGAGCGACGGCCACGACATGAGCGCCTGGTCGCTCAGAGTGGGCGAGCCGAAAGGTGTAAGGCCGAGGGCACGGCATCTTTTAACGAGCGGGGCGCGCTCATCTATGTGTGAGGAGTTGAGACGCGTGGAGCGCGCCTTCACTTCGCCGTCGATGTTTTGTTTCAAGAGGTCCAGCACCTGTTGATTGCTGTGCAGGTCGTTGGTGCGAATGTCGATGGTGTAAGTGCAGCGGTCGGGCACGCAGTTATGCAGCGTGCCGGCGTTGATAATCGTTACCGTCATCTTCGTAGCCCCCAGCGTGGGCGACACCTCCGCAAACTCATAGTTGCGCAGCCACTCTATTTGGTCAAGAGCCTTGTAGAGCGCGTTCACACCCTCGTTGCGCGCCGCATGACCCGCCACGCCCTTGACCGTAACATCCACCACCATCAGTCCCTTCTCCGCCACGGCAGGCTGCATAGCCGTTGGCTCGCCCACAATCGCCACGTCGATTTTCGGTAGGTGGGGCATCATCATAGTGAAGCCGCCGGCACCCGACACTTCCTCCTCCGCCGAGACGGCATAGACCAGATTATACTGCTGTTCGCGCTCCTGCAAAATCCTGAATACCTGCAGCAGGCTCACAAGGCCGCCGCCGCAGTCGTTGCTGCCGAGGCCGTAGAGCCTATCCCCCTCAAGCACCGGCGCAAAGGGGTCGCGTGTCCACCCGGGCGCAGCCTTGACCGTGTCTATGTGCGCATTGAGCAGCAGGGTGGGGCGGTCGTCGCGAAAATTCCTGTCGCGGCAGATGATATTGTTGCCCACGCGCTCGTGAGCAATGCCGCGCTGAGAGAGAAAGCCGCAGAAAGCGTCAGCCGCAGCCCCCTCGTCGCGACTTACCGAGGGCGTGGCGATGAGAGTCTTCAGTAGGCCGACAGCTTCGTCGGTATAGTGGTCGTAGTTCGTCATGTCTTATTTATGAAATGTGATTAGTCCCTCCATAGGGCTCTGTGCAATGCTGCCAATGGTCAGCCCGAGTTTGCCTGCAGCCTCGCGCAGCAACTCTTGGTAGTGGAACGCCACCGAACCGACGCAGCCGACCGGCAAATCCTCGCGTCCATAGTTCAGCACATTGCGGCGGAAGAACGCAATAAATGCCTCCTTGACCATTTGGCGCACCGCCTCGTGGTGAAGGTGGCGCGCAATGAACGGCGACAGCGACGCAAGCCACCGATTGGGGAACGGACGGCGATAGACGCGCTCGATAATTGCAGCAGTGTCCATGCCGAGTTCCTCAAGCAGCGCGTCGGCAATCTCCTGCGGCATCTGCCCTTTCAGCACATTGCCGATCAGCAGCTTGCCGAGGTTGGCGCCGCTCCCCTCATCGCCGAGAATGAAGCCCAGCGGCGGCACATTGGCCACAATCGCGTGGCCGTCCCACAGACATGAGTTGCTGCCTGTGCCGAGAATGCAGGCAATGCCCTCACCGTCGCCGCAAAGCGAGCGCGCCGCCCCCACCATGTCCGACTGCACCTCCACAGCGCACCCATTGCCGAACACAGCTCTCAGAGCATCGGCCACGCTCTCGCTCTTCTCGCCCGGCGTGCAGCCGGCACCATAGAAGCAGACACCTTGCACGCCCTTAGCGCTCAGTAGTTTGAGCGAGGTGTCGAGTAGGGCGCTCACCATCTCATCGACGCTCTGCATATAAGGGTTGAAGCCGCACGTCTGCACGCGGCTTACGCACACGCCATTGTCTATCAGTGCCCAATCTGTCTTGGTGCTACCGCTATCAGCAATAAGTCTCGTCATGTCGCTATTCAATAGTGTTGCAAAAGTACGATTTTTTGATATGCCGTCGCCAATCTCAGAGCAAAAAAATAGGCACTCCGTGAGCGGAGTGCCTATATGTCGGGGAAAAATGTCGTTACTTGCGACTGTGCTTGAACAACTGCTTGCGCAGGCTCTTGATAGCAGGCATCAAGCTCTTAGCCTGCTCTACAGTAGCGCGAGAAGCCACGGCAGGACCATTCGCAACCTCGTCCTCTTGGTCAGTCTCGTTGCTATAGCCGTAGTAGTAAGTCTCATAATCGATAGTCTCTTTCTTGATAGTACCATTCTCGTTGAGCTCGAAGGAGATATCGGCGCTATTAGTGTAGGTGTACTTGTCGCCGTCCTCTTCCTCAACCCTAGTGCACACGCGCTTCGTTGGCAAGTTAGTGGTGCCAGTACCAAACAAACCAACTACGCCAAGGATGCCGGTCGCATCCTCATCGCTGCCGACAATGCTGATAAGCGAGTAGGGGAACTGCTTGCTTTCGTTCTCTGTGCTGCTGTAGGTGTACTCATAAGTGGCAGTCTCCTTATAAGTGAAACTATGACCATCTTCTTCACCGGTCTCACCGCCAGACCACACCGACTTAACCATATTGCCGTTAGTCCAAGTGTTAGTGACGCTGCCAGAAGTCGTAGAAGAACCCTTTTCGCCGTCGTAATCCCACGAATCACTGCCCTCCACAGAAGCACCAGTCAGTTGCATTGAGCTATTATAGCTATAGTTAATAGTTAAATCGCTCTTTTCATCGTCGTAATTCTCGGTCATTTTGATTTGCGAAATCACACCATTGCCGTTGAGCGTGAGTTTCATCGTCATGCCATCACCGTCAGAAACGGTAAGTACGCCTTTATTGAAGCTGTAAGTCTCGTAACCATTGCCGAAGCTGATCAGTTTGCCGTCAGCGTCGTAATTAAAGCTAATGCCGTTGAGCTCAGTAACCTGTACGGAGTTACCGTCCTTGTCAGTGATAGACGGAGCAGCGTTCTCGCCGTTGCCACCGCCGCCACCTTCACCGCCACCGTTGTTGTCGTCATCGCTACAAGCGGTCAGCATGAATGCACTCGCGCAGAGCGCCATAGCCATAAGGCCGAATTTGTTGAAAAACTTCATCTTGTTGTATAAAATTAAGGGTTAATAAAACAATTTCATCGTAACGCACATATTATATAATGTAATGCGGAAACCAATCAGCCATGCGCACACGCGATAAGTCCCAGCCTTAAGCAAGGCAAGGTCAACTATCTCGCGATTTGCGTATCTGCGCGCGTAACTGCTTGTTATGCAGACTGATAGGGGGGGGTAGAAAGAGCCAACGCCCTCGCTGCGGCACATAATCTGCCGCC
>JAFLUU010000028.1 GCA_022508585.1 Prevotellaceae bacterium
GGAATTTATATAAGAATTTTTGAAAATTCTTATAAGATTTTTTCGTTCTTCACGATATTTCTACGAGTTTCGAGGCCCAAAAATCGCGCGCGGAGGCCTTTTCTATGAACTTCGAGGGGGATAGGCAAAACTTTGAGGGGGTATGGTAAAACTTTGGCTACAATAGTTACTATTTTTATATTTATTGCTGATATTATCGACACTATTTTGCGCAGGAATATGGACAAAAGGTAGCAAAAAGGACGAATTATGCTCTTTTTTGCAGTATCAACCGCAAAAAAGAGTTATATTTGCACACTCACATTATGCCCGAAGCAGGCAGAAACAACATGAAGACTCTGAACAGGATAAATAAAATCAAGAAGATCCGCCTTCATCACGAGGGTGCCTCCACCTTGACTATCAGCGGCGTGCTGCTACTGGTGCTCAATGTGCTGTTCTTCTGGACTTTCGCCTACCTTCTGCCCCTACAGTTCGTCTTCTACACTCTGCTCGCCGTTTCTGCGGTGGCCTACGCCATTATGGTGAACTTTTTCCGCTGTCCGATACGCTATTTTCAGGGCGAGACAGACGGCATCGTAGTGGCTCCTGCCGACGGCAAGGTGGTGGTGAACGAGGAGGTGGACGAAAACGAATACTTCCGCGACCGTCGCAAGATGGTGTCTATCTTTATGTCGCTGACTAATGTTCATGCCAACTGGTTTCCCGTTGACGGCGTGGTCAAGAAGGTGGAACATGAGGCCGGCAACTTCCATAAGGCCTGGCTGCCCAAGGCCAGCATGGAGAACGAGCGCTCCACGATAGTGATAGAGACGGAGCAGTACGGCGAGATATTGGTGCGCCAGATTGCGGGCGCCGTGGCGCGCCGCATCGTTACCTATGCTCACAAGGGCGACGACTGCTACATCGACGAGCACCTCGGTTTCATCAAGTTCGGCAGCCGCGTAGACGTCTATCTGCCGCTCGACGCCGATGTGCTGGTGTCTGTGGGTCAGCGCACCGTGGGTAACGGCACTGTCATTGCTCGACTTACCAAAAATTCCGCATGAAAAGACATATTCCCAACACCATTACGCTGTGCAACCTGATGTGCGGCTGCGTTGCCGTCTGCCTTGCCTACCGCAGGATGTATGATCTGGCATTGTGGTTCATCATCTTAGGCGCTGTGTTCGACTTTTTCGACGGCTTCGCCGCGCGTCGCCTCGGCGTACTCTCCCCTATCGGCAAGGAACTCGACTCCTTAGCCGATGTTATCACTTTCGGCCTCGCGCCGGCCATGATGCTGTACTCCGCGCTGAACTTCTATCTCAAGTGTTATGCCTGCTACATGGAGCCGTCAGCGGAGTTAGGCTGGCTGCGCTACATGAGTGTTGCCGCTTTTCTCGTGGCTGCGTTCTCGGCTCTGCGGCTTGCCAAGTTTAATGTCGACGAGCGGCAGGCTGCCTCCTTCATCGGGCTGCCCACTCCGGCCAATGCCCTGCTCGTTGCCTCTGTGGTGATTACGCTCACCGGCAGCACTAACAGCCTTATGCCCATAGTGTGCAGATATATGCCTATCAGCCTGCTATGGGTCATCGTATTGGGTGTGCTGATAGCGATAAGCTGCACGCTGCTCGTCTGCAATCTGCCGTTGTTCGCTCTGAAATTCAAGCATTTCAGCTGGCGCTGCAACAGGGTGCGCTATATCTTCCTGCTCGGCGCGATTGCGATACTTGCGGCAGGCCTGCCGTTAGGCAGGGCGGTCTTTATTGCCTCTATAGGTGGGGTCATCGTGTGGTATATTCTCCTTTCACTATTGTGCGCACTAAAATCTAAATAGCAATGGGCGTATTACCTGCACTGGCGCTTCTCGTAATTATCTATTTCTGCGCAAAAGCCATAAGGAGCATTTTGCGCGATGCGTTCGGCACGGTCGGAGACAACAGCTCCAAGCGCAGACAAACTCGCTCGCAGCAGCAAACGACTGCGGCCAAGCCGAAAAAGAACAATCAGAAGCCTATTCAAAAAGGCGAAGGCGAGTATGTGGACTATGAAGAAGTGTAAACTGCCGTTTACACTATCATTTCGCTTCCGTCCGACTTAAATCCGCACAGGAATGCCGCCACCGGCATACGCTTCTTGCCTGCTACTTGCAGCTCGGTGATGCGTAGCAGGCCGCCGCTCACGGCTATGTCCAAGGTTTTGCGGCCTACCAATAGCGTGCCCACCTTATAGTCATGCGGCTGCATTATTTTCTGCGCTCCGAAAATTTTTAGTTCCTGCTCGGTGTCGTGTGTGCGCAGCATTGCCCACGCTCCTGGATGTGGCGAGAGTCCGCGCACAAAATTATAGATTTCATCGAGGGATTTGGTCAGATTTATGCGGCACGTTTCCTTGAATATCTTGGGTGCAGGGCGCAATGGCTCGTCGCCCGTCAGCTCTGCCTGCGGTGTGCTGCTGACTGTGCCCTGCAAGATGCTGTCTACCGTTTTTCTGACCAGCTCGCCGCTCAGCGCCATCAGCTTATCGTGCAGCTCGCCGAATGTGCAGTCCTCGCCGATAGCCACTCGCTGCCGGTCGATGACGTCGCCGGTGTCTATGTCGTGGCGGAGGAAGAACGTGGTCAGTCCGCTCTCCTTGTCGCCGTTGATTATGGCCCAGTTGATGGGGGCTGCGCCACGATACTGCGGCAATAGCGAGGCGTGGATATTGAATGTGCCGAGCCTCGGCATCGCCCACACCGCTTCAGGCAGCATTCTGAACGCCACCACTATCTGTAGATCCGCCTGCCACGACCTTAGCTGCTCGAGGAATTGCTCGTCCTTAAGCCGCTCAGGCTGTAACACGGGCAGGCTTTGCTGCAAGGCATATTGTTTGACGGGACTCGGTTGGAGGTTGTTGTGATGCCGTCCGACGGGCTTGTCAGGCATAGTGACTACGCCGACCACGTTATAGCCACCCTCCACAAGGGCTCTCAATGCCTCGACCGCGAAATCGGGAGTGCCGAGATAAACTATCCTTAAGTCTTTCTTTTCCATGTCGTTATGCGTTATCATTACCTACTCCTCGGAGAAATCTACCAGCATCTGGCGATAAGCCTCGAAGAGGGCGGTCTTATGAATGATTCCCACGAAGTGCGAGTTATTGTCCACGACAGGAAGCACCTCGACACCGAACTTGTCAAAACTATCCATGACGTGCGTCATCGGTGCATTGATGTTTATTATGTCGGGGGCGTCTTCCATCAGCTGCTCGGCGGTGAAAACGCCATAGAGCTCCTGGCGGAACAACACTTTGCGGATATTTCTCAGATTGATAATACCTCTCAGCGTTCCGGCACCGTCTACTACTGCGAAGATGTTGTCTTTCTCCTTGGCTATGAGGTGAACCATCTGGCCGAGAGTCATATTTGGAGCAAGGCGCATACAGTATTTGTCTATCACGCTGTCAAGAGTCATCAGCGTGAGGATTGCCTGGTCCTTGTGGTGCGTAACGAGCTCGCCTTTCTTAGCCAATCGCATGGAGTAGATGCTATGGCGCTCGAAGATGTTGATGGTTATATAAGATATGACTGCTACGAGCATCAGCGGCACCAACAAATCGTAACCGCCGCTAATCTCGGCGATGAGGAAGATGCTCGTCAGCGGCGCGTGCATCACTGCTGCCATCACTGCCGCCATGCCGAGCAGGCAGCTGATGGTGGTTGGTATCGGCGAGATGAGCCCCCACATATTCCAAAGGCTGGCAAACAAAAAACCACTGATGCAACCTAAAAACAAGGAGGGCGCAAACAAACCGCCGCAGCCGCCGGCGCTCGTCGTTACCGTTGTGGCAACCGCCTTAAACACTATAATACAGCCTAAGACAACCAGTAGCATACGAGTGCCGTAGAAAGGGGAATTATTCAGCAACTCTTCTGATTTGCCGCTCAGCAAATCGTGAATGGTGCTGTAGCCTTCGCCATACAAGATCGGGAATAAAAACACCAGTGTGCTCAATATTGCGCCGCCGATCAGCCATTTCAAATATAAGCCCTTGATTTTGCGAAAAATCGACTCGATTGCTTCCGTTACCTTCGTGAAATACAGCGAAATCAAGCCGCAAAGCACTCCCAAGATAATCACTGGCAAGACATAGGAAATCTTAAACTCCACCACGCTGCGGAAAACGAACATCGAGTCGAAGCCGCGAATCGCGAAGGTCAGTATCGACGCCGTTACGCACGACACTAACAGCGGCACCAAGTGCGCCATTGTCAAGTCGAGCATCAATACTTCCAGAGTGAACAGCAATCCGGCAAACGGCGCCTTGAAAATACCTGCTATCGCCCCCGCAGCGCCACATCCGATCAACAAAAATAACGTTTTCTGGTCTACTCGGAAAATTCTTCCCAACGAAGAGCCAATCGCCGAGCCCGTTAAAACAATCGGCGACTCTGCTCCGACAGAACCGCCGAAGCCAATCGTAATACTGCTCGCTATTACGCTCGACCAGCAGTTGTGTTTTTTTATTTTGCCCTGCTGGCGAGAAATCGCGAAGAGGATTTTGGTAACTCCGTGGCCTATATCGTCTTTCACGATGAAGCGAATGAAAAGGGCGCTCAGCAATACGCCAATCGAGGGGTAGACAAGATAAAGCCAGTTGATGTGTGTGATATCAAAGCCCTGCGTAAGGATATGCTCGATGAGATCTATGAGATTCTTGAGCACCAATGCTGCCAACGCGGTGAATACTCCGACAAGGAAGCTCAACAAAACGATAAGCTGCTTGCCTTTGAGATGAGTCTCGATGAGTTGGACGGTTTTCTCGATGATTTCTTTCATCTATGGAACGGTGTAGAATGTTCGGGCGAAGGCTCAACGAATAATCGCGACCTCGCCACCGGAACCAAGCTTGAGGATTGAGGAAGGCGCGGCTGGAGTGCGGTCATCTTGGCGGTACTTGACGATATAGTCCACGCGGCGGCGGATTTCGTCGTCGATGTCGCAGAAAATGCGCGGCGCAGGCTTGCCACTGATGTTGGCGGAAGTAGAAACGACGGGGCGGCGCAGGTGAAAGCAGAGCTGGGCGGAGAAAACCTCGCGACTGAGACGCATTGCCACGCTGTCATCTTGCCCAAGTAGGTTGGGCGCGAGATTACGCCCCTTATCAAAGATAATAGTGGTAGGCTTATCGGCCAGTTCGATAACATCCCACGCCACATCGGGCACCTCGGCAACATAACGGTCGATCATGGCGTGGCTATCAGCCAGCACGATGAGCGCTTTGTTGTCCTCGCGCTGCTTAATGTCGTAGATGCGCTGCACTGCCTCGGCATTGGTGGCATCACAGCCCAGCCCCCAGATTGTATCCGTGGGATAAAGAATCACACCGCCCGCCTTGAGCACCCTAACGGCCTCGGCCATGTCATTATTATCGAAAGGCCACTGTCTATTCTTCATTTAGAAATCGTTAGTGAAGTGGAAGCGAATATTTTTGAAGTCCTGCTGCGCCATTTGCAGCACATAGCCGCTGTCGGCGAGGAACACATCGCGCCCGTCGCGGTCGAGAGCCATATATTGATACTTGCGGCGCTTGAAATTGTCGAGTTCCTCCTTGTCATCGCTCTCTATCCAGCACGCCTTGTGCAGGCTGACGGGTTCCCAGCGGCACTTGGCGTTATATTCGTTCTCCAGGCGATACTGAATGACCTCGAACTGGAGCTGACCGACGGTACCGACAATCTTACGCCCGTTGAACTGGTTGACAAACAGCTGCGCCACGCCCTCGTCCATCAGCTGCTCGATGCCTTTGTTGAGCTGCTTGGCCTTCATCGGGTCGGCATTTTCGATATATTTGAAAAGCTCGGGCGAGAAGCTGGGCAAGCCTTTGAAATGAATCTGCTCGCCTTCGGTCAGCGTGTCGCCGATTTTGAAAGTCTGGTTGTCGGGCAGACCAACGATGTCGCCCGGCCACGCTTCGTCGATGGTGCTCTTGCGTTGCGCCATGAACTGAGTAGGAGAGGAGAAGCGAACCGTCTTTCCGTTGCGCACGAGCAGATAAGGCGCGTTCCTGACGAACTTACCGCTGCACACCTTGCAGAAAGCGATGCACGAACGGTGGTTAGGGTCGATGTTGGCTGTGATTTTGAAAATAAAGCCGGAGAATTTCTTCTCCTCCGGTTCCACCATGCGCTCCAACGCCTGCGTAGGCTTGGGCGACGGAGCTATTTCGACGAAGCAATCGAGCAGTTCCTGCACGCCGAAGTTATTAAGCGCCGAACCGAAGAACACCGGAGCCACATCGGCGCTCAGATAAGTGTCGATGTCGAACTCCGGGTAGACTCCGTCGATCAGTTCGAGGTCTTCGCGCAACTTTTGGGCGTCCTTGTCGCCCACATGCGCCTCGAGGTCGGAGGAATTGATGTCCACCTCGAGATGTTCCGTAACCTTCTGTTTGTCGGGCGTGAAGAGGTTGAGCCGTTGCTCGTAGATATTGTACACACCCTTGAAGCGCTCGCCCTGATTGATAGGCCAACTGAGCGGACGCACGGCAATCTGGAGCTCCTGCTCCAGCTCGTCGAGCAAATCGAAGGGATCCTGTCCCTCACGATCCATCTTGTTGATGAAAATGATGACCGGCGTCTTTCGCATACGGCACACCGTCATCAGTTTGCGCGTCTGCGCCTCCACACCCTTGGCGCCGTCGACAACAATGATTACGCTGTCGACCGCAGTGAGGGTGCGGAAGGTGTCTTCGGCGAAGTCCTGGTGTCCCGGAGTGTCGAGAATGTTGACTTTGTAGTCCTTGTAGTCGAACTCCATAACGCTGGTCGTTACAGAGATGCCGCGCTGCTTCTCTATCTCCATCCAGTCGGAGGTTGCGGTCTTGCGGATTTTATTATTCTTAACCGCACCGGCCACTTGAATCTGCCCGCCGAACAGAAGGAGCTTCTCGGTCAAGGTTGTCTTGCCCGCGTCGGGGTGAGAGATGATGGCAAAGGTGCGACGGCGTGTGATTTCGTTCATATAATTGATATTAGTGAAATTCTGCGATGAAATGGGCTATTTTTGAGCCTCGAGGATTTGGATACACTCGCCGAGCGAGTCCTCCCAGTAGGGAATGTCGATGCCATACGCCTCGCGTATTTTGCCTTTGTGCAGCACCGAGTAGGCAGGGCGGTGAGCAGGCGTGGGATAGTCGGCGGTGAGCAACGGACTCACGCGGCAGGAGCAGATACCCGCGAGGCGGTGGATAGATTTGGTGAAATCGTACCATGAAGCAACACCCTCGTTGCTGTAATGGAAGACGCCATAAGTCTTTTTCGGCGCAACGGCGATTTTTAAGATGGCGGCAGCGAGGTCAGCGGCGTAGGTGGGTGTGCCAACTTGGTCGTAGACCACACCAAGGCTGTCGCGCTCGCGGCCGAGGCGCAGCATGGTCTTTACAAAGTTGTTGCCATAGGGCGAATAAAGCCACGCCGTGCGCACAATGATGTGCTTGGGATTAGCCGCAGCCACAGCTCTCTCCCCCTCGAGCTTGGTGCGCCCGTAGACGGTCTGCGGGCAGGGCTCATCGTCCTCAGTGTAGGGGCTATGCGCCTCGCCCGAGAACACATAGTCGGTCGAGACATGGATAATCTCGCCGCCGCGCTTGGCAACAGCCTCCGCCAGCAGGCGCGGAGCCTCGGCATTGAGCCGAGTGGCGAGCAACTCGTCAGATTCGGCTCTATCCACGGCAGTATAGGCGGCGCAGTTGATGATAAGGTCGACGGCATTGTCCTCCACCGCCCTGCCGACTGCCTGCACATCGGTAATGTCAAGCTCCGCGATGTCGGTAAATACAAAATTGCAGTCCTCGCAGTCAGCCACGGCTGCCCTGAGAGCCGAACCGAGCTGCCCGTTGGCTCCGGTAACGAGTATGTTTTTCATATTCCTGTTCAATCTTTTATGTTTCCGCCGACAGCCGTAACGGCTGTTTATGCAGCTCCGCCGGTTCTGCAGGTTAGCTTAGTCCTCCAACCGCATGGCACACCTAAAGCTCCAGCTGGTCGGCGCGTTCCTTCTGATAATAGTCGCTCAGCATGCCGAGAAAGGCAGAAATCGTCTCCACCGCCCTCTGCGTGTCGGCACTGACCTCGCGACCCTGCATCTTGAGGAGCATCACGCCGTAGAGCAGTTCAAAACAGCTCTCCAACTCATGGTGTTCGCTGTCGGTCTGCTGTCGCGAGCGGAACTCCACTATCAGCGGCAGCGCCTTATGGTACGCCGCGTGGTAGTAAGGAAATTTATGCGAGGCCATCAGCCTGCCATGCAAGTCGGCAAGGTTGATAATCACATTACGGCAGATCTGCAGGTGGCCGCTCTGCATAATCTTCTCGCCGCGCATCATCTGAATGATGTCGGCATACCACTGCGTGAGCTCGGCGCGCTGCTCTTGGGTGAGCTCGCCAAAGCGAACGAGGTAAGCCTCGCTCACACGGTCGATGTCAAGGTCGAAGGCGCGCATCAAGTCCTCCACCTGCCACATATAAATAAGGTATTCGGCAATATTCTCCTGCCGTAACTTCTGGGCGATATACATTATTCCGAAGTTAGATTAAGAGCAGCCCGCAAGGCCGCATACGATATTCTCTTTCTGTCTCTACAAGTCGTGTCAAGATGTAGCACGCTCGGCTCAGTACCAATGCAAGCCGGTGATAGTGAACACAAAGCCGGCAATGGCGGCAGCAATCACAACAGACCCGATAGTAATGTTCAGCACGCGGATATAGCGGTCGCTGAACGCGTTGCTGATCTTATTGATGACGAAAGAGAGGAAGAACCACCACAGCATAGCCCCCACCACAATGGCCGCAAAGCCCAAAAACATGTTGATAGGGAGGTTAGGCGTGATAAAGTCGAAGCGCGCAAAAAGCACAAGGAAGAGCAGAATGATCAGCGGATTGGAGAACGTGAGCAGAAACGCTGTCAGGAAATTGTTAAGGAAGGTCTTGTCCTGCGATACCTTGATGTCGCGCCTCTTAGGCTTGCTCAGCAGCATATAAAGACCGAATATCAACAGCATCGCACTACCGGCCAGCTGCATAATAAGCTTATTGTTTTCGTTCTTAACGAAATCCGTAACAAAACTCATGCCCAAACCCGACATCAGAGCATAGATAATGTCGCTCAGCGCCGCGCCCATGCCCGTAATAATGCCGTAGCGAAACCCTTTCTTGAGCACACGCTGGATACACAGCACACCCACCGGCCCACACGGCGCAGAACAGATCACGCCGATGAACAAACCTTTGATTATTACTTCAAAAAGTGCTACTGCATCCATAATTAAGTGCAAATTTGCTACTTTTTTCTGGAACAAGCCCCCAATTTGGTTCAAAACTTAGCAAATGCTATCTCTTTTTGCCGAGCTCGCAGTGGTCAACCCCATAGGGGGCGCGAGCCGGAGCCGCTTTGTCGCATCGAAAGACGAGGTTGCGCGCCGCTGCGGCGAGAGCGAGACATCAATCCCTCTCAAAATTTTACCTAACCCCGTTGAAGTTCATAAAAAAGGCCTCCGCGCGCAATTTTTGGGCCTCGGCGCTTGTTTTTTCATCGTGAAACTTTAAAAATTCATATAAGAATTTCTAAAAAACCTTATAAGAATTCTCAGGAATTTATATAAGAATTTTTGAAAATTCTTATAAGATTTTTTCATTGTTCACGACATTTCTACGCGTGCGGAGGCTCAAAAATCAGACGCGGAGACCTTTTCTGCGAAGTTCGAGGCCCTTTTGAAAAAGTTTGAGGAGGTTAGGTATAGTGCGGCGGGGATAAGGACGAGAATGAGCGGGAGTGAGTAAAATTGTGGTGGGCTTAGGGGTGAGTAGTATAGGAGTTAGTATAGCGAGTATTGGGCAATACAAGCGCAACGGGGCCAAACAAAAAAAGCCTTGCTGCATTCGGCGCAGCAAGGACAGCATATCGCAACAAGCGAAAGTTTTTCGTCTACTATTCAGCGATAGTCTTGATGACGCGGGCGGGAATGCCGCCCACAACGGTGTTGGGCGCCACGTCTTTGGTTACAACTGCTCCGGCAGCCACGACAGCTCCGTCGCCGACGGTTACTCCTTGTAGAATAGTGGCGTTAGCTCCTACCCAAACATTGCGACCTATGTGTATAGGGGCGTGAGTCATGTCGCCGCGGTGGCTCGGGTCGAGGGTATGGTTGAGTGTGGCGAGCACCACATTGTGCCCGATGAGCGCGCCGTCGCCGATAGTGATGCCGCCCTGGTCCTGAAACTTACACCCCATGTTGATAAACACATTCTCGCCGATTTTAATGTTCTTGCCGCAGTCGGTATGAAACGGCGGAAACAGGCCGAAACTCCGTGGGATGCTCCTTCCGGTCAGCTGCTCCATCAGTTCGTGCAGCTCGGTGGGGGTATGATACTTTCCGTTGATTTCGGCAGTTATTCGCAAGGCTTCTTGCGACAGCGAGTGGAACATCTGGTGAACTTCGGAACCTGCCTCCACAGGCTTACCCGACGCCATGTATTCGCGAAAGGCTTCTATTGTCATTTTCGAGGATTTTTTGCTACTCGATGCCGTACTTGCGCAGCGTGGCCTCGAGAGAATCGTTAGGTATGTCGCGCTCCCGGATTTTCCCGATGGAATCGACTAAAATATTTGCAGGCAACCTTGCCAGGCCGAAAGCATTGACAAGCGGCGAGTCGAAACTGCGCAAGTCGCAGACGTTATAACCTCCAATAGTGTCCCTTCTCAAAATACGGCGACAAGCAGTAGTGTCGACATCAAGGCATATATTAAGCTGCGCAACCTTCTTCGACAAGCGCTGCATGAGTTGGCGCTGGCTGGTAAGGGGAAAAGAGAATTCCGATGCCATAGTACTCCAGAAAGTGATGAGCAACGGCTTTCCCTTGAAGTTTTTATTGCTGATTACCTCGCCTTTCAGCGTGGTGGCTTTAAACTTCGGCAGACTTTTACCGACTCTTGCGTCAAGCAGAGGACGCATCTGTGCCTTCATGTCGAGCAATGCTTTTCGCTTGGGCGCATTTTTGACCATTTCATCGAGGAGTTTGGCCATTTTTGCGTAGTCAGGATTTTCGGCTTGGAGGAAATATTTCTGGAACACGGCAATCGCTGCCCACGAACCGGGATTATCTTTAATAAACTGCTCCGCAACATCAGCGCGCTCGCCTTGTTTCAGCGCCGCCACGCTTTTACGAAAACTGTTGAGGAGTTTATTCTGCTCGTCGCGGCCTACTTCGATAGCCAGCATATTGTTTGCATCGCCGGAGATGCTCACTTCTCTTCCGGGGATAGCGATTACCTGCGTCTGCATGAAGTTTGGGTACTGCAGGGTGAGGACTATCGTATCCGTCAGCGCGTGTGTGAGGCTAAACCTGCCGCCTTCTATGCGCACCGTGTCGAGTGTGCCCCATTCGGGCGCGTCGCTGAAACAGATGAACTCACCTTTATCCAGCCCCTTAAACTTGCCGGATAGAGTAAAGCCCTGCTTGTCCCCCAAGCACGAGGCGAGAACAAGCAGGGCTGTTACTATATAAAGGCAAGCCTTTGTTTTCATCAAGCTGATCTTAGAAAGGCAACTTGAGCGCGGAGAACTCTAAGTCGCTCTTAGCCAACTGTGCCAGCTCGGGGTCTTTTGCCACAGCGTCGCGCAGATTAGACAAAGCCTTGTCTGCATTGTTGGTGCGAGCGGCAACGATAGCTTTAAGATAGCTGGTCATAGCGTCGGGCTGAGCTACGCGATCGAGAGTGCTGTTAGCCTTAACGTAATCCTTGTTGAGAATTTGTGCCAAAGCGGCAGAGTTAGACACCGTTTCGCCGAACTGGCTCGCAGCCTGAGCGTAGTTACCCTTCATGAGGCTGAGATTACCCATAGCCTCACCGAGTTCTGCTGAGCCGGTGCCCTTAGCCAGAGCTTGAGTAGCGGCATTAGCGTTGCCATTAACGAGCTGCAACAAACCATTGTTTACGTTTGCCTCAGGGGCAGCGCCGTTAATAGCCAGAGCCTTGTCTACATACTGGCGGGCAGCGGTGTAGTCTCCCTGCTGATAAGCCAAAGTTGCCAAATTGTTGTAAGCGCGGTAATCGGCGGGGTATTGCTTTGCAGCAGCCTGCAGGATAGTCTGCTTTTCTGCGACACTATTAGTGAGCGAAGCTGCATAAATGAGCTCGTCAACGCTCAACTTAGTAGGATCGGCAGCGAACTGTGCCTTGATCTGGTCATCGGAACGACCGATGAGCTCATAATTGAGCAGAATGCGAGAACGACGCAACTGCGGAAGGATCTCCTTTGTCAGTTCGGTGTAAGCAGCGGAGATGTTGCGAATCTGAGTCTCACGTTCCTCGGGATCTTGATACATAGAGAGGACACGCAGAATTACATCCTTGTCCTGAATGTTAGATTTAGAGACAAGCTGCTGGAAACCCTCCCAGTCCTCTGCCGTGTACTTGGTGCTTACGTCTGTCTTGAGACCATTAGCTACCAATTCCTTGTCAATATATTCCTTTGTGTTCTTACCGCGATTCTGAGCGAGCTCACTATTGAACTGGAACGCGCCATCAGGAGATGCATAAGAGGCAATCTCGATATTCTCCACGGCTTTTGCTTCAGTATCAGCCTGAATATCGCGCAGAGTAGCGAGGAACTGCTGTACAGACACGCCTTTCAACTCGCCGGTGCGGATAATTGCTTGGTTAATGAGGAACTGAATGTTAGCTTCCTGCTTCTGCTTTACAATACGTTGGAAGTTATCAGCGGCATAAGCGGCATTAGCACCCTTAACAGTGCGCTTAACCAATTCGGAAGTAGCCAAAACACCATCAGCAACCTTAACTTCAGGCACATTGTAGGTCTTCTTTCCCTTGCGAGCGTCAAATTTGAGATAAAGCTCGCTCTTGCGCATCGGCTCTACGAAGTCGAAAGAAGTACGCATGGTGTAATTTCCGCCAACGCGGTAAGAAATCGTCTGATTATTGCCCTCGACTTTCTCACCCTGGAACATAGCAGACTGGCCATTGACCTCGCCGCCATTATAGCGGAGCACGGGGGTTACAGTAACGGTAGCTTTTTTCTTCATGTACTTCTCAGGGAAGGTACCGTTGATAGTTGCAGGCACTTTGCCAGCATTAGCCTCAAGTGGGTTGGGCACTACGGTAAAATTGTCGGCGCTAAGCGATCCCATCTTGCTACAAGAGGAGAAAATAGCGACAGCAACTACGGGCAAAGCCCAAAAAATCTTGTTTTGCATGTCTAAAAATTTGTTTTTATTGGTTAATTTTGAATTTTAGGTGCAAATTTAGAAAAAAACATCGGCAAATCGGCAGGCAAAACAACTATTTTTGTAAAATAGCGTAGAGAACTTGCACAGAAGAGACGAGTTTGCCGGAAGTTTGGGAGAAAATATCGACATGCCAGACGTGGCTGCTGCGTCCTTTGTGGAGCAGCGAGGCTACCGCGCGGACAGTGTCTCCCAAATACGCGACGGAAACATGATTACCACTGACCTGCTGCCCCACAGCGTGCTGGTCGCGTCCGATAATGCCGAGCGTGCCGACGCCGGCAATGGTCTCGGCCAACGCAAGCGAGGCACCGCCGTGCAAAACACCGAAGGGCTGACAGGTTTTCTCGTTGACCGGCATGGTTGCCTCCACGCGATCTGCACTAATGTAGGTGTAAGTGATGCCAAGTAGGCCGATAAGGCCGCTTCGGTACTTCTCATTCAGTTCTTGCAGGTCGGGAAGTGAGGTTTTGTCGACGGGTCGCTGACTCATGTCGTGGATATTTTAGCTTAAACGGCCTGCAAGTTACGACTTTTTGTGTACTTTTGCGGTACAAACGAGCACATTATTATATTTAGACGATGAAAAAACTCTATATCGAGACCTACGGCTGCCAAATGAACGTAGCAGACAGCGAAACAGTGGCCAGCATCATGAAGATGGCAGACTATGACATCTGTAAGAGCGAGGAAGAGGCCGACGCGGTCTTTCTGAACACGTGTTCTGTCCGCGACAACGCAGAGCAGCGCATCGTTCATCGTTTAGAGGCCCTCAACGCGCGGCGCCACCAAGGCCGCAGGTTTATCATCGGCGTTCTCGGCTGCATGGCAGAGCGCGTAAAGAACCGCTTGATAGAGGAAAACGGAGTGGACATCGTTGCCGGCCCCGATTCCTACCTGCAACTGCCGACGCTCGTTGCGCAAGCCGAAGCCGGCGACAAGGCTATCGACACAAACCTCTCACTCACTGAGACTTACGGCAACGTTATCCCACAGCGCATCGGCGGCAACAGAATAAGCGGCTTTGTCAGCATCACGCGAGGCTGCAATAATTTTTGCCATTACTGCATCGTGCCATATACTCGCGGCAGAGAGCGCAGCCGCGATGTGGAAAGCATACTCAACGAGGTGCGCGACCTGCGCGACAAGGGCTTCCGCGAAGTTACCCTGCTCGGCCAGAACGTGAACTCCTATCTACAGGAGAGCAACGGCGGCAAGGTCGGCTTCCCCGACCTGCTCCGCATCGTGGCGGAGGCCGTGCCGGAACTGCGTATCCGCTTCACCACCTCGCACCCCAAGGACATGAGCGACGAAACGCTCCGCACGATAGCCGACGCCCCCAACATCTGCCACCATATCCACCTGCCCGTGCAGAGTGGGAGCAACCGCATACTCCAACTCATGAACCGCAAATACACGCGCGAGTGGTATTTAGACAGAGTGGCTGCCATAAGGGAGATTGTCCCCGACTGCGCACTGACTACCGACATGTTCTGCGGTTATTGCACCGAGACCGAAGAGGATCACGCCCAATCATTAGAGTTGATGCGCATCTGTCAATACGACAGCGCTTTCCTCTTCAAGTACAGCCAGCGCCCGGGCACTTATGCCGCCCGACATTTTGCCGACGATGTGCCCGAGGAAACAAAACTGCGTCGTCTCAACGAAATGATCGCCCTGCAAAACGAGCTGAGCGCCCAACAGAACGCCAAAGACGTGGGCAAGGTCTTTGAAGTGCTCGTAGAGGGGCGCAGCAAGCGCTCCGCCAATCAACTCTTCGGTCGCACGGGGCAGAATAAAGTGGTCGTCTTCGACCGTGGCGACCACAGCGTAGGCCAACTGCTACGCGTCGAAATAACAGGCTCCACCAGCGCCACGTTGCTCGGCAAAGTCCAGGTCTGAGACCTGTATCAAAATCTAAGTCCAGACACAGCTTTATCAAAAGTTCTAATTATATTTAATATGTCTGTTACATTTATAATCAGTCTTGCAGTAATACTTATTTTTGCCATTGTAGCATTTGCCATTTCCCTAAAAACCGGTGTCAAAGCTCTTTCCATTCATCAGAAATTAGGAATAACTATTTCCATTTTTGCACTCATATCTTTCTTATTTCTGCCAATAGCATCATTTGGTGGCCTCATCAGCGTTTCATTAAGAGGCATTCTTACTCAATTTGTCGAAGGCTCGTGGGATTTACAGTACGACTACTGTCAAAGGTTCGTACCGCTTGGAGTAAACATCGCAATTTTCGCTCCAATCATTACCATCATAATGTTTTTGCACAACCGCAGCGTACGCTGGTGCGGTATTCTTTTACTATTGGCTCCTTTATTTGAAATTCTACTTTTCACCACAGACTCATTCTTCCATGGGTTAGATTTGAGTGTCGGCATATACATTTATCTTCTCTGTGGTATCATTCTCTTAATACTGCCTATGTTTATGAAGAATGAGCAGACGATAGCGACCACCAAGAGCCGCACTCTTATCTTCGCTATCACTCTTACTTTCTACAGCTGCGTAGCAACTTTACCTGCCCTCTACGTTATGTACGAAGTGTGCATAAACGATATGGTCGATGACGAAGATGAGATTGAGGACGATACAGAAGTTGCTAATACAGAAACCATAGACGATGACCTCGTTGTAGACTCAGACATTAGTGATGAAACATTAAACAATAATATTACATCTTTTATTACCGGCGATTTAGAAGACATTCAAGTCTTCGACGCCTCCGATGAGAATGTTGTCTACACCTTTGGCAACTATATCATTCAGATAGTGGCCGATCATGGCGGTATGGTCGTTAGGGCAAGGAAGAAGAGCGGCGACGATTGGATTTATATGCCCACAGAAAACCTTTTCGCTATGGGCGATGACATGGACTTCGGGGGCGAAATCTTTATAGGGCAATACGATTTAGATAAAGACTCTCGCAAAGAACTATTCATCGGCGCGCGCAACTACAATGGCGAGCCCGAAGGAATAAGCCTCAATATCTATCGACTTAATGCCAACGGCAACTTTGATTTTGACCACTCCTCCTATTTATATGAGCAGGGCTATAACGAAATTTCAATTGAAAAAGATCAAGAAAGTCTATTTTTCACATACGGAGAGGAATACGCCACTCAATATACACTTCAAACAGACGGCAAATGGAGCGAAAACAATAACTAAAACTCCATTTCACAACACCGAAGACCGGCAAAAGGCATACAAAAGCCTCTGCCGGTCTTTTGTTTAGTACACCTCGCAGCATCAATATCCCTCCTTGTCGCAATAAACCTCGTTGAAATTCGCAGAAAAGGCCTCCGCGCGCAATTTTTGGGCCTCGGCGCGCGTAGAAATGTCGTGAAAAATGAAAAAATCTTATAAGAATTTTC
>JAFLUU010000029.1 GCA_022508585.1 Prevotellaceae bacterium
TACGGATTTCGAGGCCCAAAAATCGCGCGCGGAGGCCTTTTCTGCGAACTTCGAGGCTCTTTGTCGCTACGCTCTCGCAGTTGTTTTGTTCGTGCACCACTCTACGAGCGACATACACGACAACTGCTTGCGATGCCTGCGGCATTGTCGCTGCGCTCTCGACTTCGCTAACACCCGTTACGAGCAAGGAAAGGGAATTTGGGAGTTTTTACTCCTCTTCGTAGTAATATGAATAGTCGATGCCTTTCATAAACATCTCGCGGTCGTCGATGCGGTCGGTCAATGCACCTTTTATCAGGGCTTTGATGCGAGACGCATCGGCGACGCTGGCACGCATCGCGGTCAGATAGTCGTTCTTATCTATCTGGCTCCAGTCTACGCATAGGCGCAACGAGCGACGGAGCATCAGGTCGAGCCAAATGCGGGTGCTTCGCCCGTTTCCTTCCATGAATGGATGCACTATGTTCATCTCGACATACTTACCTACAATCTCGTCGAGCGTGGTTTCCGGCATTCGCTCAATGGTGGGAATGACGACGGGGAAGTGCAAACAGTTGGCAAAGGTAAAACCTCCCTTGGATATGTTCTTTGTCCTAATCTGACCTGCAAAATCATACAGGCCGCCGAATAAATAGGCGTGTATCTGCTGCAAACATTTCATGCTGCCGGGTTCGAGTGCGTCGAGCAACTCACTCTCAAAGAGGGTGTAAGCCTTTTTGCGGCTCTGGCCGTCAATGGTGTTGTCGCTGTAGGTGAACCAGTCCAGAAAGCGGCTCGCTCTGTTGTTGGGATAGTGCTTGGCAAGAATGGTTACGCCCTCGCTGTCTAATACATCGGCTTTACGCAGCTTGCCGTCGGGAGCTTCAAATTTGAAGTCGTGAGTACCACTCACGAGTTGGATATTCTCCTGCTTTAGCTTGCGCTTGAGCCAGCGCCAATAGTTGGCGGCTTTGGTGTAGTCGGGTTCATCATTGATAGCGCGCACAATATCTGTAGCCGAGAACCACCAACAGTTGTTCGCGTCGTCCCACACCGCCCTTACCTCGCGGTCATTGAAAAAGCGTATCGACTTTTTAGCCATAGTTTGCAGCAATCAGCAAGTTGCCGTAAGGCATTGCAACTAAGTGCAAAAGTAATACAAATATTTTAGATGTGCGATAACACCGCAAGAGTGTTTGTTGGCGCGGCGAGGTGGGCAAAAGCATATATCGGGAGGGGTTTTCTTGGCGGAATGGAGGGAATGCTGTAAATTTGCCTGCACAATATCCGCCCGCGCGGGGCGGAGAGAAAGAGATATAACGATTAGCATTTGCTATTTATCACGGTTCTGAAAACTTGCCGGTTTTAATGGAACTTAGGGGTAGATATTGCAGATGCCTGCGACTGCGTAGGCGTTTGGTTTGTCATCCCTAAAGGTTACCGGCAAGTACCTCAGAACTGGGCATTCCACGCCTGCGTTCTTATTTGGTGCTTGCCGATAACTGTTGATTGCGTAGCATTTGCCTTAGGTAAACATTTAACACTAAATGCTATGGCAAAATCACTGATTGAGGAACTGCCGCGCATTGCGCGCAAGGGCAGAGAGGAGGCGCACCGCCTATTGGAGCGAATGAGCAGCGGAACGAGTATCGGACTGCAGACTAACGAACTTGTGCTGCCGCGAAAAGATGCGAGCGGATTGTTTCGCGGCGAGATGCCCACGATGCCAAACACTTTTAACGACGGCCAAAGCAAGGGCGAGTGGCTCAATCGCCTTATCTATGGCGACAATCTGCTGGCGATGCAGGCTCTTTTGGCCGGCGACGAGCAGAGTGGTCTCCCTTCGCTACGCGGCAAGGTAGACCTTATCTACATCGACCCTCCGTTTGACAGCAAAGCGGACTATCGCACGAAGATTACGCTGCCCGGCGGCGACATTCAGCAGCGCCCCACCGTGATAGAGCAATTTGCCTACGCCGACACATGGGAAAAGGGGACTATCTCTTACTTGGAGATGATGTATCCGCGCCTGCTGCTGATGAAAGAGCTGCTTTCCGACCACGGCAGCATCTATGTTCACATCGATTGGCATGTCGGCCACTACCTTAAACTCATGCTTGACGATATTTTTGGCAAGGAGAATTTCTTGAATGAAATTGTGTGGGGGTATAAAACAGGAGGCGTAAGCAAAAACTTTTTTGCAAGAAAGCATGATATAATTTTTTTCTATTCTAAAAGCAACGATTACATCTATAATACACAATATTATAAGTCTTACCAGCAAAAGAAGTATAATTATAATGCAAACTACCCTGAATTATGGGACGAAGAGAAGAAATTATGGTACCATAACTCTATTTGTAGAGATGTATGGGAAGATATAAATGTTATTGGCACAGAAAGCGATGGTTCCGAAAGGACTGATTACGCTACTCAGAAGCCAGAGAAGCTCCTTGAGCGGATAATAAAAGCGAGCAGCAATGAGGGGGATTTAGTATGCGATTTCTTTGGCGGCAGTGGGACTACGGCAGCAGTTGCAGAGCGGTTAGGGAGACGCTGGATAACTTCTGATATAGGAAAGCCGGCGACTTTGGTGATGCGCAAGCGGTTTATAGACCAAGACGCGAAGAGTGGGTTTAAGCCGTTCCTGTATCAGAGCATTGGGGACTATCAGAAGGAGGCGTTTCATAGCAATCGCTTAGTGAAGCGCGTGGGCGACCTCAGCCAAGTGGTCTTAGGGCTCTACGGCGCGCTGCCTTTCAGCGAGGAGCAGACCCCTCATCGCAATGTGGGCCACATAAAAGGGACGCGCACCTTAGTTATGGTAGACTCGCCCAACCGTCTGACCACAGCCGCCACCATAAAGCGCGCGGTGGAGCTGAAAGGGTCGCTGCTTGGCGGCGACTGGGAAAAGGTGGTGGTCTTGGGGTGGAACTTCGCGTTTGATATATCGCAGGCTATCCAGCGTTACTCCGACGCCAATGTGGAGGTGCTCGTCATTCCGCCCGACCTGCTTGACAAACTCTCGAAAAAAGGTTTTCAGAAGCTCATTGCCGCCAAGCAGGTACGGTTCTCGACACTGCAGTACCTCAAAGCGAAGCCGGTGGTGCTCACTCGGCAGGGTGAGGACGACGAGCTGGACATAGAGCTCGACAACTATGTGCTGCTCTCGCCCGACAACATTCCCTTAGACGACTGCGACAAGCAGAAGTTGCAGCGTCTGATAGAAAGCGACCCTCTATCGCTCATCGAGTACTGGAGTATAGACCCCGACTACGACAATGAGACATTCCGCTCCACTTGGCAGGACTACCGCGAGAACACTGACAATGACAACGACCCTCTGCACTGCGTCTACAAGACGCGACTGCGCGTGCCTCACAAGGCGGAGCGCAGGGTGTGCATCAAGGCGGTGGATGTGTTCGGCTTCGAGAGCCAAGTGGTGGTAGATGTGAAATAAAAGTGGCAGGATTATGAACAACGGAATAACGAAAGACAACATATCCCTTGAGTTGGCCAAACGGCTGACGAAGAGAGCGAACGAGGCGTGGGAGAGCGGAGAAATGCAGGAGAGCGTTACGCCCGTAACGCGCCACCTGCTGGACTATTGGTTTGGCGAAGCGCACTGCGAGCAGCGCGAGCGTAACTTCCACATTGGGCAGCGGCAGGCGATACTGAACATCATATACCTGCACGAGGTGCTGAAGGTCGGCAAGGTGGAGGACTACTACACGAGCATCGCCGCTGACCTCATGGCGATAGCAGATATGCAGGCGCTGAAGAAGGAGAAGTATCAGATGCCGAAGTATGCTGTCAAGATGGCCACCGGCACGGGCAAGACATGGGTGATGTTGGCCTTGATGGTGTGGCAACTGCTCAACGCGCGCCACGAGAGCGAAAGCTCGGGGCGGTTTACAAAAAACTTCCTCGTCGTGGCGCCCGGGCTGATAGTGTATGACAGGCTCTTAGACGCGTTCTGCGGCCGCATCAGGCGCGAAGACAAAGAGCGCTCCTTCGAGACATGCGACTTCTACATCAATAAGGAACTGCTGCTGCCGGAGATGTACAGGCCGGAGGTTTTCTCCTTCATTCAGAACAACACTGTAACCAAGCAGGAGGGCATCGGGCGCAAGACGACCGGCGAAGGACTGATTGCGCTGACCAACTGGCACCTGTTTGAGAACCAAGTGGACGAGGCCGAGGAGGATTACGACCTTGACGACACCGACCCTAAAACCATTGTCAACGATTTGCTGCGCGTGAGGCCCGGTAAAGCGGCCGGCAACGACCTCTCGACCATAGACGGGCGGTATCTGAAAGGCAACGAGATTGAATATCTCGCCGGACTGAAAGATCTGATGATTATCAACGACGAGGCGCACCACATACACGAACTGAAGCGCAATGGCGAGGTGGAAGAGGTGGAGTGGCAACGCGGTCTGAACATCATAGCGCGGGGCAAAGGCAGCCGCTGCGTGCAGATAGACTTCTCGGCCACGCCCTACGACACTCGCGGGTCGGGCAACAGAAAGGTGAACTGCTATTTTTCTCACATAGTGGTGGACTTCGACCTCCTTACCGCAATGCGGCAGGGATTGGTGAAGACCCTGCTATTAGACCAGCGCGAGAATCTGTGTGAACTGGAGTACTTAGACTACAAGGCTGTGCGCGACGAGAGCGGAAAGGTGGTGGGTCTGAGCAAAGGGCAGATGCTAATGATTCTGGAAGGGCTCGACAGGCTGCGCAAACTCAAAGAAGACTTCTTGAAAACCGATACGGAGAAAAATCCGAAGATGCTTATAGTCTGCGAGGACACTAATGTGTCGCCCTTCGTGGTGGATTTTCTCCTCGACGAGGGGCTACAGGAGGACGATGTGCTCCGCATCGACAGCAACAAGCAGGGTGAAGTCGGCGAGCAGGAGTGGGCAAAGATTAAGACGCAACTCTTTGACCTCGACCGCTACAAAAAGCCCGAGGTGATAGTGAGTGTGCTAATGCTGCGGGAGGGTTTCGATGTGAACAACATCTGTGTGATCGTGCCGCTGCGCTCTACAGGCTCTAACATACTGCTTGAACAAACAATCGGCAGAGGTCTGCGCCTGATGTGGCGCGAAAAGGAATACCAAGACACTAAACGCGAAGACCGCGAGCTTATGCTCAAGAGCGGGGGCACGCCAAAGACATTGCTCGACAAGCTCATAATCGTGGAGCACCCCAGATTCTTGGAGTTTTACGAGCAAATGTTAGATAACAGCGATGCAGCGGTAGACTATGGCGCGGCTGGCAACAATGGCGCGGCTGGCGACCTTATCAAGGTAGGGCTAAAAGAGAATTATGAGGCTTATGACCTCTGCTGGCCTATCATTGTACGCGACACCGAGGAGACATTGCCGCCAGTGATGATAGATATAAACAAGATGCGCCCGTTTAGGCTCTACGACCTCAACACGCTGCGTAGATTTCTGGCCATAGACGGCGAAACCTTCGTGTTGAATGACATTATCACCGAAACACGATTCGGGCGCAACAAGATATACGGAGACTGGCTCAACGCAAATAGCTATAATGAGTACTTGCAAAAAATATTGAATGTAGTTACCAGCAGACTGTTCCGCATCACAAGTATCGGGAAAAAGTTCTTTCCCAACATTCAGGTTGATATGGCCGTGATATTAGGGACTATAGACAGCTATATCCGCACTCGACTATTCGAGCAGGCGTTTAATCCCTTTAACGGCAGCGACTGGAAAATTCTGTTAGCTAAAAACGGTGCTGTAACAGAGCATATAGTTAAAGAGCTGGCCGAAGCAATCTATCATCTGCAAGAAAACATCGAAGTGAGCGAGGCTCAAGTGGAGCATTTCAACTTCTCGTGCGTGGCGGAGCTGGTAATGCGCGAGATGTACTCGCAACCGCTGCGCAAGACCATCTATGAGCGCACTGGCTACCCCTCTCACAACGGCAACTTGGAGAAAGAGTTTGAAAAGTTCCTCGATAGGGACGCG
The DNA here is from genome assembly GCA_022508585.1 of Prevotellaceae bacterium. Taxonomy (GTDB): domain Bacteria; phylum Bacteroidota; class Bacteroidia; order Bacteroidales; family Bacteroidaceae; genus UBA6382. Next base: position 5,985 of record JAFLUU010000029.1, read on the forward strand.
GAGGTGGAGCGTTTTATCAAAATCCACGAGAACCGCCACTCGTTTGCCGTGATATACTACATTCGCCACGACGGACTGATGGCTACCTACCACCCGGACTTCCTCGTGACCACCAAAGACAAGATTTATCTAATCGAGACTAAGGGTAACGACAAGATTGACGAGCGCAATGTGCGCCAGAAGCAACGCGCCACAATTGAATGGACACGGAAAATCAACCAGCTGCAGCCAGAACAGCGCATGGGCAGAGAGTGGGAGTATGTTCTGCTGAAAGAGGACGACTTCTACTCCCTCTCGGCCAATGGTGCAACGCTTGTTGACATCTGTAATATAAATAAGGTAAGCATGTCTTCCGCCACAGGCGACCTGTTCGCATAGAGCAACTGCGAAAATTAGAGTAAGCACGCCCTTGGATAGCGCAGACAGATGTTTGCGTTATCCAAGGGCGACTTTAGCTAAACTAAAATGGGGCGGCAATCAATAGTCGGAGTGTTTCTCCAAAAGGTGGCGCTTGATTTTGCGGACATCGTCGCACATAATCCAGACCTTGAAGAAGAGAATGATGCTCAGCACGATGACGGCAAAATAGATGATGCCTATCAGTGCGAGTACGCCGAGACTAAGTCCTGCTAATGCTTCCATTTGTTCATGTTTTAAGGGTTTTTGTTTCTTTTGTGTGGCGAAAATACGACTTTATGTTGATTTTGTAATAATTTCATGCGAAAAAGTGTTATTTTTGCACATTAATGAAGATTGGCAAATGCTTTTTACTAATATCTAAAACACAAATACTATGATTAAAGTTGCTATCGTGGGCTACGGCAACATCGGTCAGTATGCCCTGCAGGCTATTGAAGCCGCCCCTGACATGGAGTGCGTGGGCATCGTGCGCCGTAATGGTGCCGAAAACAAGCCTGCAGAACTCAAGGACTATCCTGTGGTCAAGAATATCAGCGAACTGAGCGGTGTGCAGGTGGCTGTGCTCGCCACTCCCACCCGCAGTGTGGAGGAGTACGCCAAACAGTGCCTTGCGCTCGGCATTAACACCGTAGACTCCTTCGATATTCACCAGAAAATCGTGGATCTGCGACGCACTCTCGATGCTGAGGCCAAGAAGCACGGCGCAGTGAGCGTGATTGCCGCCGGTTGGGACCCGGGCTCGGACTCTATCGTGCGCACCCTGATGGAGAGCCTCGCGCCTAAGGGTATAAGCTACACTAACTTCGGCCCCGGGCGCTCTATGGGGCACTCTGTGGCTGTGCGCGCCATAGAAGGAGTGCGCGATGCGCTGTCGATGACCATTCCCGTGGGCACCGGCATTCATAGGCGCATGGTTTATGTGGAGCTTGAGGACGGTGCTGACTTCGCCAAGGTGGAGGCTGCCATCAAGAGCGACCCTTATTTCGTGAACGACGAGACGCATGTGCAGCAGGTGGCTTGTGTGGCTGACCTGAACGATGTTGGGCACGGCGTGAACCTCGTGCGCAAGGGTGTGAGCGGCACTACTCACAATCAGCTCTTTGAGTTTAACATGAAGATAAACAATCCTGCCCTCACCGCGCAGGTGCTGATCAATGTGGCGCGCGCTTCGCTGCTCCAGCAGCCGGGTGCCTACACGATGATAGAGTTGCCGGTAATAGATATGCTGCCGGGCAATCGCGAGGACATCATTGCGCACCTTGTGTAGGGCTATCCTAAGTTTTTGCACTACAAAAATCGGGAGTTAATAAGGTTTTGGTATCGCCTTATTAACTCCCGATGATTTCAGGGCTATGTTATAGCCTTGTATGGCGGCAGATTATAGCTCGAGGTCGCCGTCGTGTATTTCGTGCCAAGGCAGACCTTGCTTGTTGAGCTCCTCCATGAACGGATCGGGGTCGAACTCCTCCACATTGTGCACGCCCGGCTTGTTCCAAAGCCCCAGAGCGAACATTCGTGCGCCGATGCACGCCGGCACGCCGGTGGTGTAACTCACGCCCTGCATACCTGTCTCCTGATAGGCGGCTTGGTGCGAGCAGTTATTATATATATAATAGGTGTGCTCCTTGCCGTCGAGGCCGATGCCGCGGATACGGCACCCGATGGAGGTCTCGCCGTCATAGTTCTCGCCGAGTTCCTGCGGATTGGGCAGCACGGCTTTCAAGAACTGCAGGGGTACTATCTTGACGGTCGCCATTCCGCTGCCGTCGGCCAGCGGTGCTTGATATTCCACCTCGTCGATGCGGCTCATGCCTATGTTTTGAATCACATCCAAGTAGTTGAGGTACTGCTGGCCGAATGTCATCCAAAATCTTGCCCTCTTTATGGTCGGGAAGTTGATTACGAGGCTCTCTATCTCCTCGTGATGGAGCAGGTAGCTCTCGCGTGGGCCGATATTGGGGTATGTTAGGGGCTGGTGTATCTCCATCGGCTCCGTTTCGATGTACTTACCGTTCTCGTAGTAGAGCCCTTTTTGCGTAATCTCGCGTATATTGATCTCGGGGTTGAAGTTTGTGGCGAACGCCTTGTGGTGATTGCCGGCGTTGCAGTCTACTATGTCCAGGTAGTGTATTTCTTTGAAGTGGTGCTTCGCTGCATAGGCCGTGAAGATAGATGTTACGCCCGGGTCGAAGCCGCAACCGAGGATTGCGCAGAGTCCGGCTTGCTCGAAGCGCTCGCGATAAGCCCACTGCCACGAGTATTCGAAGTGCGCCTCGTCCTTTGGCTCATAGTTGGCGGTGTCGAGGTAATGGCACCCCGTCTGCAGGCAGGCCTCCATGATAGTAAGGTCCTGGTAGGGCAGCGCAAGGTTCATCACGATGTCCGGCTGGAACGAGCGCATCAGCTCAACGAGCTGCTCCACGCTGTCGGCATCGACCTGCGCCGTCTTAATGTCGGGACGACCGATGGCTTTGACTATGGCGTCGCACTTTGAGAGCGTGCGGCTGGCTATCATTATCTCAGAGAAGACATCTGTGTTCTTGGCGACCTTGTGAGCGGCGACTGTTGCCACTCCGCCAGCGCCAATGATAAGTACTTTCTTTTTCATTGTGCGGATTAGTAAATGTATAGTTGTAAGTTTATCGGCAAATATAGACATCTTATTCGGGCTGACCAAATTAAATGCACAACATTAACGCTTTTCGTTTCGAAGCAGACGAAATAGTATTATTTTATGTAAAATTTTTCTTAATTATGTATAATGTTCTTATATTTGCACCCGAAAATATAAAACAAAATATACCATGAAAAAAGAAATCTTGCGCATACTTAGGAATTCTGCTCTTGCGGCAATGTCAGTGTGCGCCGCCTTTATGGCCAGTTGCCAAGACAATGTCGACGATAGCGACATGTATACCTTCACGGGACAGACTATCACCAGTTTTCTCAACGACAATCCCGACGAATACTCCGACTATGCGTACATCTTGAGCAAGGTTCAGCTAAGTCCGCGTTCCTCGTCAACCATTGCCGACCTGCTATCAGCTCGAGGCAATTACACCTGCTTCGCGCCTAACAACGAGGCAGTGCGCCACTTCCTCGACTCAGTATATCAGACCAGCAATTACGACATTACTCTCATTCCCGACTCAATGGCAGAGTACATTGCGCGTAACTCTATCATCGACAACAAGAACGAGGAGGCGTATATGTCTACCAGCTTCCAAGTGGGCGCATTGGAACGCACAAATATGGACGACCGCTACATCACTATCTCGTTTGACACGCTCAGTGGCGGCCAGACTGCGACCTATGTAAACAATATCTCGCGCATCATACACTTCGACCAAGAGCTTACCAACGGCGTGTTGCACAGCATAGACCACGTGCTCGAGCTCTCAACTGCCACACTGCCAGCACTGCTGAGCAGAACAGAGAATACGCGTATCTTCGCCCATCTTTTGCAAATTACCTCGTGGGCAGACTCGATGCAACTCTACCGCGATGACTACTACGAGTACAATCACCCCGAGACGGGTTATGACCAGAACGGCGCTGTGGCCTATTGCCCAGAGCATCGCTACATTGGATACACCGCTTTTGTGGAAACCGATGAGACATTCCATGAAAAATGGGGCATAGACCTGCCTATAATCTTGAATGGCATCGTCACCAACATCGACGAGATTGTGGAGCAGGTGGCGCGCAAATGTGCAGAATACTACAGCAACAATTCTAACGATTACAGGAGCCAGGACAATGCTGTCAACCAGTTTATCAGTTATCACCTGCTACCTGAACGCATCGCTCTGGACAAATTGGTAATTCACTATGCCGAGATGGGCTACTCCTACCGCAACCGACAGCTCACCATCGACTGCTTTGAATACTACGAGACTATGGGTAAGCAGCGCCGCCTTATCAAGATTACAGAGGGTTCGCAGACAAATGGCAAGCGCATTAACCGATATGTAACGAAGCGCGACCTGACAAACTACAGCTATAACGAGGCTGATGTGGCTATTCCGGGAATTCTTATCAACGAAGAGAACGAGGGCAGCAACACTAACGCACTCAACGGCTTCTTCTACACCATCGACGACATGCTGCTCTACACCGACGACGTGCCTAATAAAGTGCTCAATGAACGTCTGCGATTTGACATCGGTGCACTACTGCCTGAGCTTATGACTAATGGCTATCGTCGCATCATGAGCAACGTGTCAGTACACATCCCGTCGGGTTTCTTCCAAAATCTCGACATCGCCGAGGGCAGTTCCTACAACTACCTTAGCGGTTACGGCACCACATGGCCGGATTATCAAGGCGACGAGCATAACGTTACCGGTCAATACGATATGACGCTCAAGCTGCCGCCCGTACCATTCGAGGGTACTTACGAAATTCGTTGGGCTGTGCCTGTGTTTGCTAACCGCGGTATGGCACAGCTCTATCTCGGCAAGAATAAGCAGAACCTCACGCCTATCGGTCTGCCACTTGACTTGCGTCTGTCGCCCTCCAACCCTTCTATTGGCTGGGAAGCCGACGACCCCGACAACGAAGACCACAACGACGAGAACGACAAAGCTATGCGTAACCACGGCTATATGAAACCGCCTATGCACGACGGCGTTACCAACGGCGGTATAGTTACAGAATCACTACGTCATACCACTTCCTATTCTGCATATCTGCGTCTGCGTAAGATTATCTGGACAGGTACAATCAAGCCTACCGATGTTCTGTACCTCCGCATAAAGTCTGTGCTGGAGAACACCTCGACTCAGTTTGTGATGGACTGGATGGAGCTCGTTCCCAAGAACGTGTACAACGGCGTAGAGGCCGAAGACAAATGGTAAGAGGCTATTCGCCTATACCTTATAACGATTAGATTAGATACAATCAATCCTCGGCTTTAACAAAATGTAAGCCGAGGATTGATTGCGTTATGAAGCTAAATCCAACAGACATGCGCAGAAAAGCTGCATGATTTAGTATAAAATGTGCAGTGTTATTTGGCAAAACGCAAAAGATTCCGTAAATTTGTGCTGTATAAATGTATAGCATGATAGCGACAGCTTTACAGGTTACGCCTACCGACGATGTAGCGGCGGCAATAAAAGCCAACGCAGGAAGCGATCTTTATGTGTTGCCCGAGATGTGGACAACGGGTTTTACCGTCGATCCGCAACATGATGCAGTGGCAGAGCCTTTTGCTCGGGAGCGTATGGTTGAACTTGCCATACAAAGCAACGCTGCTGTGGCAGGTAGCATCGCTGTTGAGGTCAATGGCGAATACCGCAACCGCTTTTATTTTGCTATGCCTGACGGAGCAGTATGTCACTACGACAAACATCACTTGTTTACCCTTGGGCACGAGCATGAGCACTACACTGCAGGACAGCAACGTAGCGTAATAGAGTGGCAGGGCGTGCGTTTTTTGCTATTAGTGTGCTATGACCTGCGTTTCCCTGTGTGGGCGCGTAATTGCGGCGACTACGACTGCATTCTATATGTAGCTAATTGGCCTACGTTGCGTATAGAAGCCTGGCGCACCTTGCTTCGTGCACGCGCAATTGAAAATCAATGCTATGTCATAGGCGTGAATAGGATCAGTACCGAGCTTACTACCATAAAGGGCAAGCAAGACATCAGACTATTCGGTGGTTGTAGCGCTATCATCGACCCGGAGGGCATAGTGCTTAGAGAGGCATCTGCCGAGAGCTGCGAGGCTATAAGTGCGCCAATAGACATCGACACGTTAGTCAAGCTACGCCACAAGTTTGCAGTCCTCAACGACCGCGATGATTTTATCATAAAAAGCCAAGAGTTATAAATCTGATAGAAACACAATATTAAGAAAAAACCACATGAAGAAAAAATTACTACTCGGAGACGAAGCTATCGCCTTAGGCGCAATTCACGCCGGTCTTAGCGGTGTATATGCCTACCCCGGCACTCCGAGCACAGAAATTACCGAATTTATTCAATCTGACCCATTGGCTCGCGAGCGTGGTATCCATAGCCACTGGTCTACCAATGAGAAAACAGCCATGGAGGCCGCTCTCGGCATGAGCTATGCCGGCAAGCGTGCACTCGTCTGCATGAAGCATGTAGGCATGAACGTGTGCGCCGATGCTTTTGTCAATAGTGCTATCACCGGCGTCAACGGAGGCCTTATTGTGCTCGCTGCCGACGATCCATCTATGCACTCCAGCCAAAACGAGCAAGACAGCCGCTTCTATGGTAAGTTTGCAATGCTCCCGATCTTAGAGCCCAGCAGTCAGCAGGAGGCCTATGATATGATGGCACGCGCATTTGCCCTGAGCGAGGAGCTCAAAGTGCCAGTATTGATGCGCATCGTTACACGCCTTGCCCATAGTCGTGCTGCCGTAGAGGTGCAGGAACCACAAGAGGAGAACGCCTTCAGTCCAGCTACCGACAACGCACAGTGGGTTCTGCTCCCTGGCAATGCAAGACGCAACTATGCCAACCTTATCAACAAACAAGCCGAGATGCAGAAAGCCAGCGAGCACTCCGAATATAATAAAAGGAGTTCAGCCAAGCACACAGACAACAGGCTTGGTATCATTGCTTGCGGCATTGGCTACAATTATGTGCGCGAAGCCGTTGGAGATGAGTACGACATACTTAAGATCAGCCAATACCCCTTGCCCGTCGAGACTATACGCCAGCTGGCCAAAGATAACGACGCGCTACTCATTGTGGAAGACGGTCAACCTGTAGTCGAGGAGGAGATAAAAGGACTTCTTGGCAACAACTACATTGTAAAAGGGCGGCTCACCGGCGATTTGCCGCGTACCGGCGAACTAACGCCCGACAATGTTGCCGCCGGCCTTGGCAAAAATAGTCGCGCCGTCTATTCTGCGAGCAAAAATATCGTAGGGCGTCCTCCGCAGCTCTGTCAAGGGTGCGGACATCGCGATGTTTACGGAGCTTTGCGCGACGTGATTGAGGAATTTCCCGACGCTCGCGTATTTGGCGATATCGGTTGCTACACTCTTGGGGCACTGCCGCCATTCAAGGCGCTGGCCAGTTGCGTGGACATGGGCGCAAGCATAACAATGGCCAAGGGCGCTGCCGACGCAGGGCTATGGCCGGCGATTGCTGTAATCGGCGACTCTACTTTTACCCACAGCGGAATGACTGGACTGCTGGACGCTATCAACGAAAACGCTAATATTACCGTCATTATCAGCGACAATCTTACTACCGGCATGACCGGCGGTCAGGATTCCGCAGGTCTTAACAAATATGAGGCCATTTGTCTCGGCTTGGGTATGGATCCAGCGCATTTACACGTAGTTACTCCATTGCCGAAGAATATTCCCGCCATTGCGCAGCTCATTCGCGATGAAATCGCTTATAAAGGCGTAAGCATTATCATTCCACGTAGAGAATGTATTCAGACTGCTGCACGAAAAGCACGCAGCAAGAAAGCGCAGGGTTAAAGAATTACACCTTCTATAATCAAACAAATATATGAAGAAAGACATTATTCTTTGCGGTGTGGGCGGACAAGGTATCCTCTCCATCGCCACGATAATAGGTGAGGCCAGCACAAAAGCAAATCTCCATCTAAAGCAAGCCGAAGTGCACGGAATGAGTCAACGCGGCGGCGACGTGCAGAGTAATCTGCGCCTCTCCACCGACAATATATGGAGCGATCTTATTCCCCTCGGCGAAGCCGACCTTATTATCTCTATGGAGCCGATGGAAGCCCTGCGATATTTGCCCTATCTCAATGAGCAAAGCACGATTGTAACGAGCAGTAAGCCGTTCATCAACATACCTAATTATCCCAACGAGGACATTGTGCAGGCAGAACTCGATGCGATGCCGAATGTCGTGAAACTCGACATCGAGAGCGTGACCAAAGATGCCGGCAATGCACGCGGCGCGAATATGGTGCTGCTCGGCATGGCCGCTCCCTATTTAGAGATACTTAGCATAGAGCAATTGCGCGAAGCTATCGCCACAATCTTTGCACGCAAGGGCGAAGCTGTGGTGGAGGCCAACCTCAAGGCATTCGACTGCGGTGTAGCAGCAAGCAAAGGCGAGCTGTAAATATTGAAACCCCTTACATAAGCTACAATGATACACAATCCACAAATCGAATGCATGGAGCGCGAACAAATGCGCGCCCTGCAGAGCGAGCGATTAGTCGCTACCGTGAAACGATGCTACGAGAACGTGCCATTTTACAAGCAAAAGATGGACGAACTCGGCATTACACCGGAAGATATCAAGTCTATCGACGACATTGTGAAGCTCCCCTTCACCACTAAGCACGACCTACGCGACGAATATCCCTTTGGCCTGCAGGCAGTGCCTATGAGCGACGTAAGACGCATTCACGCCTCCAGCGGCACCACCGGCAAACCTGTGGTAGACACCTACACCGAGGCTGACATAGACATGTGGGCGGAAGGCGTAGCTCGCGTAATGGCTGCCGGCGACATCGGCCCCGGCGACATCGTGCAGGTAAGCTACGGCTACGGCCTCTTTACCGGAGGCCTCGGCGCCCACGACGGAGCAGCCAAGCTCGGCGCAGTGCAGCTGCCCACTTCCGCCGGCAATTCGGAGAAGCAAATAATGCTGATGCAAGACTTCGGCTCCACAGCACTCGCCTGCACCCCGAGTTATGCCCTGCATCTGGCAGAGTGCATCGAGAAGAGCGACGAAGTACAGCTTGAGAATTTGAAACTGCGCGTCGGCTTTTTCGGTGCAGAGCCTTGGACAGAAGGAATGCGCAAGGAGCTGGAGCAGAAACTCGGCATCAAAGCCTTAGACATATATGGTCTGACAGAAATGTGCGGTCCGGGCGTTGGCGGCGAGTGCGAGATGCAAGACGGCACCCACCTCTGGGAAGACATGTTCTATCCCGAGATTATCAACCCCGACACCCTTGAGCCCGTTGCCCCGGGCGAGTTCGGCGAACTCGTGTTCACCTCGCTATGCAAGGAGGCCATGCCTATCCTGCGCTATCGCACGCGCGACCTTACGCGACTTATATACGACAAATGTCGTTGCGGGCGCACCGCAGTGCGCATGGACCGTATCCTCGGGCGCAGCGACGATATGCTCATCGTGCGCGGCGTGAACGTATTCCCCTCACAGATAGAAGCAATACTGACCGAGTTCGAGTTCTTCACTCCACAATATTTTATTACTGTAGACCGCAAAGGAAACGAAGACACTTTCGACCTCGACGTGGAGCTCCGCAGCGAATATTTCTCGCCTAACCCTGCAAAGCAAATGCCTTTCATCAAGCCGCTCTACGACCGTATCGTCAGCGTGGTGGGCATCAAGCCTAACATTCACATCAAAGAGCCGAGCGGCATCGCCCGCTCCATGGGCAAAGCCAAACACGTCAACGACAAGCGCAACTTCCACGCTTAACATAAGCACAAATCATTCCCCTCTTATCATTCTTCACGAATGATAAGAGGGGAATTTCTATGCAACACAACATATTTCTTTGACTAAACACACAGCCGCCTGCACTATAATGCAGGCGGCTGCTTTCATTATACGCATAGACCGTCTATACGGCCTACTCGCCATTCTTCTTACTAATCCCAAAAGTCCTTATCCTTGTCGCCGTCCTTAGAAAGAACGCTGCTCGAGAACACAGCGTCCTGCACATTGTCATTTAACGACGTAGGCGCACTGCTGCTCATCAGCATACTGCTATACTTAATGCTCTCAACTGCGGGAGAAATATATGTCTTTTTCATATCGTTTACTTTTATTTTTGTGATTAGTAAAGTACTTTCTTGCCATTAACAATGTAAAGCTGACCCTTCTGCGGAGCTACAACCTTGCGACCCTGAACGTCGTAGTAAACATCTGCCTCTGCAGCAGAAGACTCAATACCAACAAGGCCGGTAATATCGTTGGTAAAGCTATAGAACGCATTAGCATCGGCAGAACCATCCTCACTCTTTGGCATAACAGCAGCCTCGAGCTTATTCTCGCCAACAGAGCCGCCAGTAGTGAGACCGAAGTTGTAAGTATCCTCCTCAGCTTCAAGGAGCACACCGGTCTTAGCAGGAATGATGCCGCCACGGCACAAGAGCAAATGCCTCCGGACTTGTAGAAATGTCGTGCGCGTCTGATTTTTGAGCCTCGGCGCACGATTTATTGTCGTGAAACTTTAAAAAATCTTA
>JAFLUU010000003.1 GCA_022508585.1 Prevotellaceae bacterium
GATTTTTTCATTTTTCACGACATTTCTACGCGCGCGGAGGCTCAAAAATCGCGCGCGGAGGCCTTTTCTATAAAATTTGAGGGGGATAGGTAATTTTTTTAGGGGATAAGATGCGACAGGGTAGAGTGTTTTTGTCGGAATGTGGCATTTGCGTACTCCTTTGTAAATATATAGTGTATGGTAAATGGCTAATTGGTAGATTGTTATTATCTTTGCAAAAATCGTTGCCGGCAATGCTCACTGCACCTGCGGCTATCAAAAAAACTATCACCATGAAACGATTACTCCTCTCCCTCGTGGCAGCCATAGCCATAGCGGCTCACTGCGCCACGCCCGACATCGACAGCTGGTCGCGGGAGCGCGACTGCTGCATTAACATTGATAGTGCTGCGAGCCGCGAGCTCGACAGCACCGCACTCAAACGATTAGCACAGTTTGCGGGCAATATGCTGACCTACAACAACAATTTCACACAGGAGAAGGTGTATCTGCACTTAGACAACAATGGTTACATCGCCGGTGAGACCATCTGGTTTAAGGCTTACGTCTTCAAGGCCGCCAGTCTGCTGCCTACCGACATGAGCAAGGTGCTTTATGTCGAGCTGCTCGACCCCGACGGCGAATTAGTGGAGCGCAAGACACTGCGCGTGGACAATGGGCGCACCTACGGCGAGTTTGAGCTCGACCCACAGATTGCCCACCCGGGCTACTACGAGGTGCGCGCCTACACCCGCGCTATGCTCAACTGGGATCAGGCGTATCTCTACAGCCGTGTGCTGCCTATCTACGCTCAGCCCGCCGACTCGGTGAACTTCACGAACATGACGCTCCCTTACCACGAGTATGATACCAACAAGCGCTCCACTTCGCGCAAGGAGCCCACGCCTATGCTGCCCGACGGCGTGCAGAAGAGCAGCGACCTGCGGCTCACGTTCTACCCCGAGGGCGGACACATCACCAAGGGCATTGCTTCGCGCGTCGCCTTCAAGATAACTGATAAGCAGGGGCTGCCGCAGGACGGCAAAATCACTGTTCGCTCAGCCGAGGGCAGCGTGGTGGCCGGTGCCGACATTCTCCATGATGGAATGGGCGTTGTTCAGCTCCCTGCGGACTGGAATGGAGGCTCTGCCATAGCCACCGATGAGGAGGGTAAGGAGCATACTTTTGCCTTGCCCGACCCGCGACCCGAGGGCTGCGACCTTCAGGTCGGCAGCAGCCATGAGGAGGGTTTGGACATCACTATTCGCTCCTCCTCCGCCTACTCCGGGCGCCCGCTCGGCCTCTCCGTGAGCAGTCGCGGCACGCTTCTCTACTTCGACACGGTAAATCCACAACCGGAGGCACACATAAACCTCCCCTACGACAAGTTGCGCGACGGCATTGCGCAAATCACTCTCTTTACCGATGAGGGCGAGGTGCTCAGCGAGCGCCTCGCGTGGGTACAGCCGCACAAGCCGCAGCCGCAGATGACCATTCGGCAAAATCAGGAGGTCTATCAGCCCTTCCAGCCCATTGTGTTAGACATCAGCCTCGCCGACAGCGAGGGGCAGCCGCTGCAAGCCGACTTCTCGCTGAGTGTGCGCGACGCCGCCACCGAGGTTGGTCGCGACGAGTGCTCGCTTATGTCCGAGATGCTGCTCGCCTCCGACCTCAAGGGCTACATTCATAACCCCGACTACTACTTTGCCTCCGACGATGAGGCGCACCGCCAAGCCCTTGACCTCTTGCTGATGGTGCAGGGCTGGCGCAGGTACGAGTGGACGGAGATGAGCGGCGTCAAGCCCTTTGAACCGAACCAGCCTTTCGAGGCGGGGCTCACGCTCATCGGCCAACTGGCCGATACTCACGCGGCGTCTAAAAATCTCAAGTTGCAGGGTAGTCTCGACATCAACTTCTTGATGCAGACGCTCAACGGTACGAGAATTTTTAATGTGCAAACCGACGACAAGGGCTACTTTGCTGTACAGATGCCCGACTTCAACGGCGACGCGCCCTCGGTCATGACCGTTACCAACAAGAAAGACAAACGCATCTACAGCACTTTCAAACTCGACCGCAACTTCTCGCCCGGCATTCTGCCCTATGAGCCGCAGCAGGTGCTCGAACACGTCTTTATCGGCGCCGCTCGCACCGAAGCCATGAGCCAACAGCCCGACACTTTCGAGTGGCAGGACACTATTCCCGACAATATCTCTCGCCTTATCAGCCTTAACGAAGTTACTGTCAAGGCAAAGCGCCCGCTTGGCTACACTCCGGGCTCCCGCTTCACGTGGATGGGCGGCGAGGACGCCACTCGGCTCTCCGCCACTCGTTTTTATAACCTCAAGGAGGAGCTCGACCGCTATCTCGATGAGGGCAACAGCGTGCCTATCGTCTGGGAGTGGCTCGCGGAGCGCAATCCTAACCTTCTCTACTACCCTGCGACCAATGAGATGTGGTATAAAGGCCGCCGTGTAATCGTTTTGATTGACAATAACCCTATTCCATACTATACGCCTACAAATAGGTGGAACGATGTAAACGATGACATCAATATCGACAAGATTCACGGCAGGGTAAACAGTGCTACTCAAAGTACATTCTACGAGATGAACAACTTTCAGTCGATGAGCATCGTGGAGAACGAGGCTGTAGTCAACAACATAGTGCAGACAGCCATACAAAACGCTACTGCAGGGCAATTTACGCCCCCCGGAAGCGTCGCCATCTTCCTTTACACTCGTACCGACCTGCGTCAGCCCAACACCTACCGCCGTGGTACACGGTGGATCAACATTCACGGCTACTCGCTCTGCCAAGATTTCTACAGCCCCGACTACAGACAGCAAGATGTGCCCACTCAGACCGACCACCGCCGCACTCTCTACTGGGCGCCCGACCTTATCACCGACACCGAGGGCAAAGCCAACGTTATCTTCTACTCCGGCTCGCGCCCCGACGAGCGTCTGTACATCAACGTGCAGGGAATAGCCGTCAACGGCCAGATGTTTGAAAAGAAATAACACTGCGAGCTGCCGCCAAGTCGGCTTTCCTGAAAGTTTAGCCCCGTTATAACAAATTTTACGTCGGGCTTGGATACTTTGCGTTTTATTGTTACCTTTGCAATGTCAAGGTTTGATGCGCACGTTGTGCGTTGCAATTAAAAGGGAACGGGGTGAAAATCCCCGACAGTCCCGCTGCTGTAAAGTTCCGTTGTCATCCGCCGCGACAATGCCACTGAGCCGCTGCGCGAGCAGCACTTGGGAAGGCGCGGAGTGATGGGAACAAGTCAGAAGACCTGCCTTGCCATAACTATCGACAGCCTCGAGGAAAGGCTGATGTTAATATGGTATCGTTCCGACAAACTTACGCAAGAGTTCTGCGCGTTTTGCTATTGCTTGTGTGCCTTAACGGCACAGCGGAAGCGCAGATAGCCGATAGCCTGGCAGGCAGTCGGTTGGGCGAAGTGCGCATCAAAGCTACCAAGAAGCTCAAGACTCTCCGCAACGCCGCTCCCGAACAGACGCTCGACGCCAAAACGCTCGAGCAGATAGGCGCACAATCTCTCAGCGACGCCGTGCGCCACATGGCCGGCGTTACTCTGCACGACTACGGCGGCGCAGGCGGCCTCAAGACCGTCTCTGTGCGCGGACTCGGCGCTCAATTCACCGGTGTGAGCTACGACGGCGTCGCCCTTAGCGACATTCAGACAGGGCAGATAGACCTTCAGCGCTACACCCTCAACGATGTGCAGCAGGTCGACCTCCTTATAGGCGATGGCAATGACATCTTCATCGCCGCTCGCGACGCCCAGATGCCCGCGCTGCTCAAAATACGCACCCTGACAGACAATCACTCCGACTCCCTCTGGCATCTATCCGCCCAGACCGTGCTTGGTTCATGGGGCTACACCAATCCGATGCTCAAGGTCAGCAAACGTTGGCGCAAACTCGACTTTTCTGCCCTCGGCGATTACATCTACGCTGAAAACGACTATCCTTTCATCATCTACAACATTCAACAGCGGCTGCACAAGCACCGTGTCAACAGCATGATGAACCAAAGCCATGCCGAGTTCAACATAAACTATCGCCCCCACGACCTGCACACTATCGCCCTCAAGCTATATTATTACGACAACGACCGACAGTTGCCCGGCATCGTGCGTTACTACTCCGCCGAGAGCAAACAGACACTCCGTGAGCAGACTGCGTTCGCTCAGATGCAGTATAAGGGACAGCAGAACGACAATCTCAAAGTCAAGGTGGCAGGAAAATGGAATTGGAACGAGTCTAAATATCGCGATCGCCTTTATTCTGAAGGTATTATGGACGGGAATTACTGGCAGCGCGAGGGTTATCTGTCTGGTGCCGCTCTTTGGCGACCGCTTGACGACTTTAGTGTTAGTTTTGCCGGCGATTTTGTGCGTAATGGCCTTCATAGTCGCAATATGATGCTCAGCGATGTATGTCCCGTGCGTAAATCTTTTCTAAACACCGCTGCTTTGCGCTGGGAACGCGACTTTTTATCTCTTTCGATGCGCATTTTGCACTCTACGCACCTAAATAGCGTGAAAAAAGGCGAGCAAGAGCAGGATTATAGGCACTGGAGCCCATCGGCAGGTGCATCATTGCGGTGGGGAAAGTCGTGGGCGATGCGAATAATGTGGAAGGATATTTTCAGAATGCCGTCGTTTAATGAATTATACTTCTTCCACCGCGGAGCTTCATCGTTGAAACCGGAGCGAACACGGCAGTGGAACGCAGGAATATCGTGGAACGGGCGGATTTCATCGACCTTACGCGGCACATTCTCGGCAGACGGATATATAAATAAGGTAAAAGACAAGATAGTCTGCATTCCCTACAATTTATTTCTCTCGCGCAATGTAAATGCTGCCAAAGTAACGGTGCACGGAGTGGATCTCGCGCTCAGTTTGGACTATGCGTTGACATCTAATCACGCTCTTGAGTTACAAGGGCACTACTCTTACATCAGCGCGCTCGACCGTTCTGCACCGACTGCCACCGCCTACAAAAAACAAATCGCTTATATTCCGGAAAACAGCTACAGCAGCGTGGCGACATGGCGCAATCCGTGGCTGAATGTCTCGCTCACGGCATACGGCGTCGGCAAACGCTGGGCGACCAACGAGCACACGGCAGGAACGAGCGTGGCCGGCTACACGGATATTGGCGCCACTCTGTTTCGCGACTTCAAACTGAAAGGGAATCACAAGCTCACCGCATCGTTTAATGTCAGCAATTTATTAGATAAGCAGCACGAAGTCATTTCGGGCTATCCGATGCCTGGCATTGGCTGGCGCGCCAAAGTTCGATGGGAGTGGTAGGTGTGAAAAAGTCCTGCATATTTTTAATTAACACCATAATTTATTATCCTTAAACTACAAAAGCATTATGAAAAACCTTTGGAGACTAACAATGGTCGCTGTGTGCGCACTGATGCTCACGGCTTGTAGCGATGACGACAACAATCCCACACCTCCGGACGATGGCGACACGCCGAAAACCACCACCGGCGTTTATGTAATCAGTCAGGGCAACATTTACAGCAGCATCGACGGAGCGTTGACTTACTACAATCCTCTCAACAGCGACAACACCACTCGCATCTTCGCCTCTGCCAACGGCCGCGCCCTCAAAGGCACGCCCAACAACGGCCTTGTCTACGGCAGCAAGCTCTACATCGCCTGCACTGACGAGAACCTGATAGAAGTTGCCGACGCCAAGACAGCGAAAAGCATCAAGCAGATACCGCTGCAAGGCGCACGCCGCATTATTGCCGACGGCGGCTACCTGTATGCCACCTCATTTTTTGGCAATGTCGTTGCCAAGATAGACACCGCCGAGCTTGCAGTGGTGCAGACCGTGGAAACGGGCACTTATCCCGAGGGTATGGCAGTGATGGACGGCAAACTCTATGTTGCCAACTCCGGCTATGGATATGGCAACACCGTCAGCGTGATAAACCTCGCCGATTTCACAGCAGAAGAGCCTCTTACCGTGCCGACCAACCCCATAGACATTTACAACTGCGGCGGCACGCTCTACCTGCGCACCAGCGGCGAATATAATAGCGACATCTTTACATACGAAGTCAATCCCGCTATTTATATGCTCCGCGACGGCACATCGACCTACCTCGCCGACGCCACAATCTGCGCTGCCGGCAAGGATTGCCTCTACTTCATCGACGACAACTACTACAAAGACGCGAAGACCTTCGGCCGCATCAAACTCAGCGACAACAGCATCGAGCCGTTGCGCCTCGACTACGGAGGCGTGCCCCACCCCTTCGCCATTGCCGAAGAGCCCACCACAGGAGACATCTACATCACTTCCTACAGCGATGTGGTTTATGCCGGTGATATTCACGCAGCCGACTACAACAGCGACGGCTACTGCGTGAGATTCGACAAAGACGGACGGCACCTCGACCAATTCGTTGTAGGAGTAAGCGCCGGCGCGATTATCTTCTTCTAAACCCCAGCAGGTCTCGGGACGAGCCTGCTGCATAAATATTGATGCTGCCTGCGCCGCCCAAGGGCGCGACAGGCAGGTATCATGCACCGAGTGGCGCAGCCCTGAGGGCTGTTTTACGCGGCAAGTCCGCAGCAGAACCGCTGGTCGATTTAAACAGCCCTAAGGGCTGCGACCTACATACTGCAAAAAGTAATGAAAAGAATTTTCCATGTTATAGTTGTTGTTATTCTCGCAGTAGACATAACAATGCTCGCCAGCTGCGCGAACAAAGCCGACAGCACGACGGGCGAAATCGTGGAGCTGAAGTATGCCACCCTGCTGAGCATAGAGCAGCGCGACGGCTATCGCCTCGTCATCGTCAAAGACCCATGGAATGCCCACTCGGTGCTTCATAAATACGCCCTCATCGACCACGATGCTGCCAAGCCGGCAGACATCGACGACCACACCACAGTGTTGCGCGTGCCGCTCAGACGAATGTGCGTCGCCACCTCCGTGCATGCCGGCCTTATGGACAAGTTGGGCGCTCTGGGCAGCGTCAAGAGCGTCTGCGAGGGCAAATACATTTTTAACACCGCCATAAAGGAGGCGCTCAAGGCAGGCGACATCAAGGATGTGGGCAGCGGTCTCAATCCCAGCGTGGAGATGATTGCGCAATTAGAGACCGATGCCCTGCTGATGTCGCCCTTTGAAGGCGCGAGCTACGGATTGCTCGAGAAGACCGGCATTCCCATCATCGAGTGCGCCGACTATATGGAGCGCTCCGCCCTCGGGCGCGCCGAGTGGATGCGCTTCTACGGCATTCTGGCAGGCAAGGAGCGCGAGGCTGACAGCCTCTTCCGCGAAATAGTAGAGAACTACGAAGAGCTGACAGCGCTGGCCGCCACTGCCACCACGCGCCCCAAACTGCTGACTGATATGCTCAACGGCAACATCTGGTATGTGCCTGGCGGCGGCAGCATCTACGGCACTCTCTATCGCGATGCCGGTGCCGACTTCAGCATAGCCGACGACGGCGTGAGCGGCAGCCAGCCTCTGTCGGCGGAGAAGGTGCTGGCCACGGCAAAGGACGCCGATGTCTGGATTATCAAGTACAGCCGCCCCGAGGACTACACTCTTGCCGAGCTGAAGGGCGAGAATGCTCTCTACAATCAGCTCGCGCCGCTACACAGCGGCCGCGTGTTCGGCTGCAATGCCCTCAAGGTGCCGTTTTATGAGGAGGCGCCTTTTCGTCCCGACCTCCTGCTGAGAGATATTGTCTGCATACTCCACCCCGAACTGCTGCCCGGTTACCGAACGGTCTTTTATTCTGCCTTAAAACCAGCCCTAAAGGCTATTTAGTCCGGCAAATCCGCAGCGAAGCGGCACAAAAGGATCGTAACGACCCTTGATTTTTTACAAAAAGCCGACATCGCTTGTCGAAATAAGGATTTTTTCAGAACACCTTGACCAAGAACTCTGAGTTTCTTGACCAAGGTGTTTGCGTTTCTTGACCAAGAAGTTTGAACTTCTTGGTCAAGGTGTCCTAAGGACACTATCATTTCGACAAGCGATAACGACATTTTGTAATGGTTTGCACGAGATATTGCGCGGCGAGATAAGGATAAGGTGGGGCGAAGTGAGGATATGGGGCAGGCTGCACGATATTTGGCGCGCATTTCAGCATAATTATACTGCAAAAGTTGTGAAAAAGAATTTTTAACACATCATTTTTGCAAAGATATGCAAATAATGTCGTAACTTTGACCACCTAAGGCGTCTCCTTGTCTGCGCATGGCGACACAAGGGGACTGAGACGAAAAATCATAACACCCAATAACAAAATGAGAAAACTGAAACAACTGGCCCTCGCGGCCATTGGTGCGCTGCTTATGGCAAGCGGCGTGCAGACGAGCGCTCAAGATGTGGACTTGAGCAAGTATCCGGACTGGCGCCCCTACGATCCGGCGCTGCAGCGCAGTCGTCCGGTCAAGACGAGGGCTGATGTGGCGAAAGCCAACGGCGCTACACAGCGCCCCGACCACCTGAACAACGCACTGAGCATGTTTTATCCGCCGGTGTTCAACCAGAGCGGCGGCTCGTGCGGCTCGGCGCAGGCTATCGGCTACATTTTCACCCACGACATGAACAATATGCGCAACGCCGACGCGGCGTTTGAGGAGAACCAGTACCCGAGCCACTTCACCTGGCTGTTTACCACCGCCGGCGTGGGCAAGGTGGAGATGGGTATCGGCAACGGTGTGCCTAATGTGGCTAATTATGGCGGCCGCACCTACTCCAACACCTTCGGCTACCAAGATACGGGCAACTATTACTTCGGTTGGATGCAGGGCTACGACAAATGGTTCAACGCGATGCACAACCGTATGTCGGACTTCTTCTACGGCACCAACTTCAGCGACTGGCTCGGCGCGCGCGAGGACCTCAAGCAGTGGCTCTGGAACCACTGGGGCGAGGAGGGCTACATAGAGGGTGGCTTGGCCGGCTTCGGCGTAGCCAGCGGCGGCAATTGGCAGAAAATCCCCTCCACACCGACCAACGACGCCCTCGGCGTAAGCAACAAGTACTATGTATATCGCTGGGGCAAGACCTATGACCACGGACTGACCATCTGCGGATATGACGACCGCATCGAATTCGACCTCGACGGCAACGGTATAGCCGGCGAGGAAGACAAGGACGAGAAAGGCGCGTGGATTATCTGCAACTCGTGGGGCAACACATGGTGCAACCAGGGCTTTATCTACTGCCCCTACGCGCATAGCTATTCTATGGTCAACGAATCGGGCAACCACACCCTGCCTTGGGCCATAGAGCTCTACCATTACCGCCATGACTACCGCCCCCTGCGCACTATCAAGCTCCTTATGGACTACGACCACCGCTGGGAGCTCAGCCTCAGCGGCGGTATGGCTCAGGACACGGCGCGCACCACCGCGGAGCAGACCACTCCGTTCATTCACTTCCAGCAAGTGAACGCATTTGACCAGAATGGTGTGTCGCCCGAGTGTCCTATGCTTGGCCGATGGGCTGACGGGTATCACTACGAGCCGATGGAGTTCGGCTACGACCTCACTGACCTCGGCGAAGGCTTCGACAAGACCAAGCCTATCAAGTATTTCTTCACTATCAAGACTAAATCGGGCGGCATCGGCAAGGGTCATCTCTACAAGGCCTCCATTCTCAACTATGAGTACGACAAGGACAACCCTGTGGAGATTCCTTTCAACATCGACACCATCGACATTCAGGGAGGCGGCGAGGCTATCACCATTGCCGTAACCGTTCCGGGCGAGGCTATCAACGCTCCGCTCAACGCCGCGCTCAACAGTAACACTCTGAGCTGGAGTGAGCCCGAGGCGACCACCCTGCCGCGCACGAAGTACTACATCTATCAAGGCGGCGTGCTCATAGACAGTGTGGCGAGCAGCAAGAGCTCCTACACCGTCAACGATGCTTCGGCTATATACTCGGTTGCCGCTGTTTATAAATACAATGCGCAGCAGCTCGTCTCCAAACAGAGCAACAATGCCAGCGCACCTGTGATTCTCGACAACTCCGACAACAAGATTCTGACTCTCAGCCAGCAGGGCATAACCATTCCTAACGCTATCACGCAGAAACTGCAGCAGGCGACCATTGAATTTATGTTCAAGCCCAACAAACTGAGCTCTACGAGCAACAAAATGGGCGGCGCTAACGGCGGTTTCTTCATCAACGCCTCTGCCAGCGGCCAGATTAGCGCCGGCTGGAACGCCAACAGCGCCAATGATTGCGCCACGACCACGGCTTCGCAAGTCAAGGCTAACAAATGGAGCCATGTAGCGGTGGTGGTGAACCGCAACGAGGTTACCGTCTATGTGGACGGCATGAAGAAGAAGGCCGCCACCTCGTCTACAAACAGCGGCGTGCCTGCACTGGGCGACTTTGTGGTCGGATTGGAAAACGGCCTCATCGATGGCAGCATCGACGAGCTCCGCATCTGGAAGTCGGCGCGCTCGCTGACCGACATCTTCAGCGGTAAGGATGTGGCGATAGCCAATCCCTCTGCGATGAGCGACCTTCTGGTCTATATGCCTATGGATATAATCGAGGAGAACGGCGAAAGCAAAGTGCGCGACTACGCAAGCGGAATGCACGGCATCTTCAGCGGCGAGGCGAGCGCCCCCGAGTCCGACAACACTATTCTGCAGGGCAGCAAGATTGCCATTGCACCTGCTATCAACGCCGCACAAGACTCGGCCTACGCCGGTACACCCGTGCAGTACACGGCTACGGCTCCCCTGTCCTGCACTAACTGGCTCTGGAACGCTCCGGGCGCGCAGAGCGAGACCTTTACCTCTCAGTCGCCCTACATTATATATAATAAAGAGGGCGAGCACACCATCACGCTGACCCTGACCAACGCCGACGGCACTACTACCGAACTGACGAAGGATATTTATATCCGTCCTGCAGCTATGCCCGTCGCCGACTTCGACATTGCCGAAAACACGAAGGACGCAGGCGAACTGTTCAGCTTCATTAACCGCTCTACCGGCGCTAATGTACACTACGAGTGGTACATCAGCGGCGCACAGCAGGAGCAGGTAAAGACCACCAACGCCACTGCCGTCTTCGACAAGCCGGGAACATACACCGTTACGCTCAATGCTATCAACACCGGCGGCACTTCGGTCATGGCGAAGAATGTTACCGTCCTCGCTGCGGCTCCTACGCCTGCCTTCAGCATCAATCCGAGCAACATCATGCTGGGCGAGAGCACCTATCTCGTGGATAAGAGCCGCGGCACGACCGAACAGTGGCTCTGGACCTTGGATAACGGCAAGCGCATCATCGCTGTCAACGGCCAGAACAGCTCGCTGACACCTAAGCACCCGGGTATCTACGACATCACCCTCGCTACGAGCAACGAGGTGGGCAGTCGCAGCGTTACCGAGAAGCGTCGCCTCTATGTCAGCAACGCTGACGCCAAGAATGCCCTCAGTTTTGCCGGCAACCAGACCGTTACATTCGACTGTCCGTTGCAAAGCTCCGTCAAGACCTGGAGTATAGACTGGTGGATGAACCCACAGCAATACACCGGCGCAGGCGGATTTGCCACCGACAACGATTTCATCCACATGGGCGGCGAAGCTAACGGCGCTTACAAGATTCA
Organism: Prevotellaceae bacterium; assembly: GCA_022508585.1. Taxonomy (GTDB): domain Bacteria; phylum Bacteroidota; class Bacteroidia; order Bacteroidales; family Bacteroidaceae; genus UBA6382. The sequence continues at coordinate 11,641 of JAFLUU010000003.1, forward strand.
GATCAACGGTTCCTCGCTTACCACCACGACCGGCTATGTTATCCTCAACGAGTGGCACCATTATGCCATTACCTACAGCCTTGGTACACTCCGCTTCTACCGCGACGGCGAGCTCATCTACTCTCCCGAAGGCAAGCTGACCTATACCACCGGCAACTGGAATGGTTCGATGACCATCAGCGACCCGCAGAATCCTTACAAGGGCTTAATCGACGAGGTTCGCATCTGGAACAAAGCTCTCACCGCTTCTGCTATCAAGAGCAACTGCAATGCGCCGATTGCCGAGCCTAATGATGCCTCCGGCCTCGCGCTTTACTACGACTTCAACGATGGTCAGGGCAATGTTACCGACCGTACCGCCTACGGCCACGACGGTGTGCGCTCCGGCTTCGGCCCCGACGGCGATGCGTGGCCGCTTGCCATAGGAGTGTTCACGCTTGACCTCGATGCCGCCGGCAGTGAGAGCAAAGAGGTAACGGAACAATACCTCAAGAACTACGAACGTCCATTTATCTACGACGAAAACACCAGCGTCAACGACTATACCAAAGACCGCTTCTTCGCTTTGGCGCAGGAGACCGACGATTCGCCATGGAATGTCGTGGGCGGCACGACTGAAAACGATGTTACCACAACTGTCCATGTAGATAAGAATTATAACTACGACTTCTGCATGGGAACGAGCTACTTCGGCTTCGCAAACACCGTAGAAAATCTGCGCGCCTACCAGACTATTACGCTTCCCGCCGGCAAATACAGATTTATTGGCGAGAGTAGCACATCTTCCGGCTCTGCAAAAACTACTTACATCGTGGCAACGCTCGGCGACGAGCTCTCCGACAACGCGAATATCGGCAATGCTCTGGCTTATAGCGCCCTGGCGGACAATCAGGCCATAGAGTTTACCCTTGTTGAGGACACGGAGGTCAGTCTTGGCGTGCTTTACAACATGACGAGCTACAGTCGCCAGAATTTCCAGGCTTTCCGCCTGTATCGCCAGGAGCTTGAGGTACAGGATGCCGACGGCGAGACAAGTATCTACGACGCAATCCGCAACGGCAACGCTGAAAAGATCACTCCTCGCGAGAGTGGCGTCATGATTGCCTCCGAAACCAAGCAGGAGTTCCGCATTTACAACCTTAACGGCCAGTGCGTCTTTAACGAGCTCGTGCATGGCGTGCATTTCATCCCTCTCCCAGCAGGAATCTATGTGGCTGACGGAAAGAAAATCGTTGTAAAGTAAGCGATTATCCATCAACGGGTGCGCAAAGTCGTGCAAACCCGCGATAATGCAAACGGCTCCGCTCGCTATATCGGCAGGCGGAGCCGTTTTATCGTGCGGAAATTGCAAAATACTGTTATCATGCGCCCTAAAATGCACCATATAATATTAAAAAGTCTAAATTAAAGCAGTTTGGACGACAATTTATTGACTTAAAAGCACTACTTTTGCATTTTGTACGATAAATCAACAGCTATTTCCAACAAAATCGTAACTAAAACCTATCTTATGGATAAAGTAAGCTACGCGCTGGGGCTCGGCATCGGCCATCAGCTAAAAGGAATGGGCGGCGACAAACTTATCATCGACGATTTCGCCCAGGCCATCAAGGATGTCATCAGCGGTGCCGATACAAAGGTCGGAATGAAGGAGGCTCAAGTAATTGTTAACACTTTCCTCGCCGAAGTTGAGGAGGAGAACCAGAAGAAGCGCGAGGAGGCCGGAGCGATGTTCAAGGAAGCAGGCGAAAAGTTCCTCGCCGAGAACGCGAAGAAAGACGGCATCGTAACGACCGCCAGCGGCCTGCAATACGAAGTCCTCAATCCGGGCAGCGGCAAGCAGCCCAAGGCTACGGACAGCGTGAAGTGCCACTACGAAGGCCGCCTCATCGATGGCACTGTCTTCGACAGCTCCTACCGTCGCGGCACGCCCGCCACATTCGGGCTCAATCAAGTTATTTCGGGTTGGACCGAAGGAGTTCAACTCATGCAAGAAGGAGCAAAATTCCGCTTTTACATACCTTTTAACCTCGCCTACGGAGCCAACGGCGCCGGCGAGAACATTCCTCCCTATTCTGCCCTTATTTTTGATGTCGAGCTGTTAGAGATTGTCTAACACACGACAACCGACCGCCTCGGCAGAGCGACAAAATCCCGCAAAGCATTATTGAATAACAAACATAAACTTAAAAACATAAACAACATGAAAAAGATTTTCGCAATCGCAGCAGCAGCCATCGTGGCTTTCAGTGCTTGCAACAACGGTGGCATTCCCAAAGGAAACCCCAAGACCGATCTTGACACTCTCAGCTACGAACTTGGCGTCGCCAACTCACAGGGAGTACAGATGTACATCGCTCATCAGCTCGGCGTGGACACAGCCTACATGGACGAGTTCTATAAAGGTTTCGCCGCTGCAGCTCAAGCCGGCGACGACAAGAAGAAAGCCGCCTACTACGCAGGTATTCAAATCGGCCAGCAAATAGGCACCCAAGTTTACGGAGCAGCCAATAGTGAACTCTTCGGCCAAGACTCCACCAAAACTATCAACCTCGCCCAGCTCATAGCAGGCTTCATCGACGGCGCAAAGGGTAGCCCCATCATTCCTATGGACACCATTCGCAAAGAACTCAACAAGCGCGTAGAGGCATACAAAGACCAGTATCTTAGCCAGACCTACGGCGAGAACAAGAGCAAGAGCGACAAATTCATTGCCGACAAAGCCAAAGAGGCAGGAGTTCAAAAGCTCCCCGGCGGCACGCTCTACAAAGTAATCACAGAAGGTGCCGGCGCTAAGCCGGAAGCCAACGCAAAGGTGCAAGTTGTCTACGAAGGCAAAACCGTTGACGGCAATATCTTCGACAGCTCCGAGAAGAACAACGAAGGAAAGGCCACCGAAATCGTTCTCAGCCAAGTTATCCCTGCATGGCAGGAGGCTCTCGTGCAGATGTCCGAAGGCTCGGAGTGGGAACTCTACGTGCCCTACGACCAAGCTTACGGCAACCGAGACATGGGTGAGATCAAGCCTTACTCCGCCCTCATCTTCAAAATCAAGCTCGAGAAGGCCAACTCAGACGTAACCGCCACCACAGAGGGACGCAAGTAATCACATAACACTTCACAACAAAGCACACACAATGAAACGCATAATTCTTTCGACCCTCGTGCTGTTGCTCATGGCAGGCGCTGCCAGCGCACAGAAGAAAGCCAAGAAGGCTAAAAAAGCCGAGGCCGCAGCACCCGTGGAGCTCGCCGTCGCACCAGACACCGTAAGCCTCGACCGCTTCAGCTACGCAGTTGGTATGGCCAACAGCAACGGCCTCAAAAACTATCTCGCCCAGCGAATGAACATCGACACCACAAAATACATGGCCGACTTCCTTCGCGGATTTAACGAGATGGCCAACTCCAACGACCCCGCTCTGAAAGCCTATGCTGCCGGTCTGCAGATTGGCGACCAGGTAGGCAATCAGATGGTAGGCAATCTCAATCAGGAAATCACTGGCAACGCAGATACTACTTTTGTCAACAAAGCAGAATTTCTGCGCGGCTTCATTGCAGGCCTCCAAGCGAGCGACCCTGCCCTCACCGTAGACTCAGCAGCGCAGATAGCACAGCGCCAGTTTGACTTCTACCACAAAGAACTCATGGAGAAGAAATACGGCGACAACCGCCGCGCAGGCGAAGCTTTCCTCGCCGAGAATGCAAAGAAGGACAGCGTCGTTACTCTCCCCAGCGGCCTGCAATACAAAGTCCTCGTGGCAGGCAATGGCGAGGTGCCGCAGGCCAACTCCAAGGTAGAGGTAAACTATGAGGGTCGCCTCATCGACGGCACAGTCTTCGACAGCTCCTATAAGCGCAACAAGCCGCAGGAGTTCGGCGTAGGCGGAGTGATCCCCGGCTTCTCCGAAGCGTTGCAGCTCATGCCCGTAGGCTCCACTTGGGAAATCTACATTCCGCAGGAGCTCGCCTATGGAGAGCGCGAAACACCCAACTCGCCTATCAAGCCTTACTCTGCGCTTATCTTCAAGGTAGAGTTGATTAGCATCAAAGCCGCACCGGCTCCCAAGGTGCCCGCAGCAGACTAAGTCGGCACACTGCCGAATATCGACACCCCTCCTGCATTTCCCGATGCAGGAGGGTTTTTTGTTCACGGCCAATCATAGAAAAGCGAGAGCACAGCGACAATGCCATAGGCATCGCGAGCAATTGTCGTGTATGTCGCTCGTTAGAGCGGTGCACGAACAAAACAACTGCGAGAGCGCAGCGACAATGCCATAAGCATCGCGAGCCGTAGCCGCATCGTCACGCCGAAAGGCGTGGGGGCGGAGAGCGAAGGCGAGAGCGTAGCGACAATCCTCGTTGAAGTTCGCACAAAAGGCCTACGCGCGCGTTTTTTGAGCCTCCGCATTCGTTTTTTCATCGTGAAAAATGAAAAAATCTTATATGAATTTTTAAAAAACCTTATAAGAATTTCCGGGAATTTATATAATAATTTTTGAAAATTCTTATAAGATTTTTTAAAGTTTCACGACATTTCTACGGATTTCGAGGCTCAAAAATCGTGCGCAGAGGCCTTTTCTACAAAGTTTGAGGGGATATGCCGCGATAAGAAGGGGGTTAGGTAAAAATTTTGACGAGGTTGAATAAGATGCGGTGAGAGTAAAGTGCGCGGAGGTGTGCAAACAAAAACATAGCGAGTGCGAATGCTTTCAGTTTGCACTATTTTTGACGCGGAGAGCATGAGTTTTTATAAATTTTTGCGCTTTTTTCTATCAAAAAACATATTTTTTTGAACATTTTCCACCCCCCCATAAAATTTTTTCTTACATTTGCTACCCGATTTTACATGAAAAGCTAACCTTAAATCTAATACTAATAACATATTCTTAATATGAAAAAACTTCTTTCATTGCTCGCAGTGCTACTGATGACGGCTGCGAGCCCGGCGCTGGCGCTGGTTGACGGTCTTATTGGCGACCAAGCATTTACCTTGGGCAACAAAGCGACTGGCCAAATCAGCACTGACAAATGGTATGTGCTCTATAATGTAGGGCGCAAGAACTATCCGCAGAACACGGCCTACAGTGTGTCTGTCGCTCCCAAGGATGTGGCTACCGTGAGCCACAGTGCTACCTACCTGTTGCGCTTCGTAAAGGTTGGCAACACCAATACGTACTATATCCAGAACGCTTACGGCGAGTATTTCAAGACGCTGAAATGGTCGGAGCATACAGGCATCACATCTAACACTTCAGAGGCCGAGGTTTTCACTCTTGGCGAAATCGGCGACAACGCCGGACACTGGTGGCTGAAGGGTCAAAATCTTGTAATGGATAGCAATGCTGACTGCGTTGTGGGTTACGGCAGCGCAACGCCTACAAGCATCAACAGCAACAACGACTGGACAATTTATGAGGCCAATATCGTTGACCCCAGCACTCTGTCGGGCGGCAAGAAGGCTCGATACGAAGTGGACAAGGGCGGTCTGTTCCGCATTCGCAACCATAGAACCAGCGACAAGTATGTAAACGAAAACACTAACACCAACAAAGGCTACGCAACCACCAAGAATACCTCCGAGACGCAGCGTATGAGCCAAATGTGGATTGTTGAAACCGAAGGGACAGGGTATAGCCTGCGCAATGCGCAGACTGGCAACTATCTGCAGTCCGATTACACCTGCACGACCGATAAATACGCCTGGACTATCGCCCTTAGTCCTAACAACACGCAGGAAACAGACCTTTATTTCGTTATCTGCCACGGCGTGTTGCAAAGCGGGAAAGGCAACTGCCTCAATATCAGCAGCGGCGGTACCAATCTGACCGACTGGAGCTACAATGGCGATACCGGCTCCGAGTGGTTGTTCGAGGCCGTAGAGCCTAACGAGGTAAACAGCGAGAGTGTCAAGGCTAATCTTGATAAGATATGCAACGTTGACGAGTTTGACCTCGCAAAGGGCACTTATTATACCTTTACGAACCTCAGCAGCGGCGAGCTGCTCACCCAAAACACTGCTACCAACGCCCTTGGCACCATGGATCGCAACGAAAACAGCTGGGCGCAGTATTGGAATGTGGTCGAGGTAAGCAATGGCAACTACACACTACAGAATGTGGCCTCCAAGCAGTACATTACGCTCTCGAGCAACGGCAACTATACCGCCACTGACGATGCTACAGCCAATAGCGAGTGGCAAATCACAGCCGGCAGCTATGATTGGCACACTATTTATAATATTATAAACCCTGCCAACACCAACACAAGCATCAGCGGCAGCAACAGTCAGCTCGGCAGCGACGAACTTGACGCCACCACCAGTCAGTGGATACTGCGCCGCATCGCTCTGAGCGAGGACGCTGTGGATCAGGCTAACAAGGAGTATCAAGAGCAACAGGCTCTGCTCAATACAGACCGCACAGTGCTCAACCAGAAACTGCAGAAGTACTTTAGCGACTATGCCTGCACCACTCTCAACGAGACATACAGCGCTATGACTAACGAGGAGCTGATCAGTGCCATGACTACCGACGGGCTGCCCTCGCTCATCTACAATATCGCCCTCAAAGTGAAGAATGAGAGCTGGGCTAAGCGCGAACAGGAGTTCCGCGTCTATGCTTACGAGCCTTACAGCGACCCGACGCAATGGAACAAGCGCGAGCTAATCGGCACGAGCTATCCATTCTCTCCGCAGAGTGGCCCTACGGGTATCAGCGTGAAGGAAGGCGACCTTGTGATGTTCTTTGTGGGTGCTGACGCGGCCACAGGGTCCACGCTTAAGTTCAGTTCGTGTGAGGACTACGAGATTAACGTCGCTCAGACCGTGCTACAGAAGGGTATCAATCTTTATACTGCCCCGAAGGACGGTTTCCTCTACATTCACCACATAGTTACCAACACCAACCGCGAGCTGGCCGACTTCGCGCCCATTACCGTGCACATCGAGGGCGGCAGAGTGCAGGGCTACTTCGACATTACGCGCGGCCACAAGAATGCTGACTGGAAGGAGTTTACCCAAATCTTGTTCCAAGACAAGATTGTGCACCTCAAGTCGAAGCATTATCAATTTAATATGAACTATGCCAACCTGCTCAAGAAAATTCCCGAAGCCGAGCTGACCCAATATGACACCGACGGCATCGCTAAGGGCATCGAGGGCACGCTGCACCGCTGGGATCAGCTGGTAGAGTCCGAGCGCAGCATTATGGGCGTCAAGCAGTTCGAAGGTCGCTTCAACTGTGTGCTCTCTGCGTCCAGTTCATCGGAGGGTAACCCCTATGCCAGCAACTATGGCACATATTATAACCCGGGTTGTGCCGAGATGAGCTACGAAACAATGACTCACGGCAAAGCATACGATGAGGGCGGCGACTATTGGTGCGTTGCCCACGAGACTGGCCACGTGCATCAGAATCTTATCAACCTCGCCGGCTGCACGGAAATAAGCAATAACCTCTTCTCGCAGATTGCCACATGGAATCAAGGCTCCAACGTAAGCCGCTACCACCCGTGGAGCACCACTCAGAACCACTTCAACAAGCGTCAGTTCTGGTATGACTGGGACGACAAAGACACCGGCACTGGTCAGCCCTCCCGCATGTTCTATCAGTTGTGGCTCTACTTCCATTTGGCCGGCAACAACACGGAGTTCTACCCTGCCGTCTTCGATATGTTCCGCAAGAGTCCGATTGTTTACTCCACCGACCCCAACAAACCCGGTAGCGGCACCACCGACTATCTCAAGTTCGCCAAGTTCTGCTGCGACGCTGCGCAGGCTGACCTCTCCGAGTTCTTCCGGTTCTGGGGCTTCTTCGTTCCAATCGAAAACTATGTCTTCGATGACTACAGCAACAAATATATGACTACCACTCAGGCCGAGATAGACGAGGCCATAGCCTATATGCAGAAGTATGAGAAGAAACTGGGCAATATCCTCTTCATTGACGACCGCATCACGGAGTATCCTGCCAATTATCCCGGTATGCCTGAAGGCGCTATGCGCCTTGCCACCACCACCGGCGTTACTCCGGGCAACAGCGCGCAGATGGGAGAACTCGGCATGTTCACTGACTTCGGCGAGATCGACAATCCCAAGATGTATGACTGCGAAGTAAAGGAGCAGGCGAAGCAAGTGATAGTTGACCGCACCTCCGGCAACGGCGCGGTAGGTTTCAAGGTGTACAACGCAAAGCATGAGCTCGTATATGTCGCCAATACTTATACCTTTACCCTGCCCGAGGACATCTTCAACGCCGGCTTCTACATCATGGCAGCCGTGGGCGACGGCACCGACATTCCTATCTACGACAACACCGACTTTATCAACTTTGCCGAGTATGCTGTTGCCGATGTTAAGCCATACGCAGAGCAAACGGGCTACTTTACCCTCACCGCAGAGGCCAAACAGCAAATCAACTGGCAAGAAAGCTACAACAACACGTGCCATTACGCTGACTACAAGGCCATGAAGAAGGCTTTGGCTACGCAACTCAGCGACATCAACGCCCGCATCTTGCCCGAGAACGGTTACTACAGACTGGCCAACAAGGCACAGAACTCTGACAACGACCAACCGTCTTGGGTTAGCAATATCTCCGGCGAGGTGGAGAGCAACAATAAGACCAACAACGAGGGTGCTCACACTATCATCAAGATAGAGCGCAAGAACGACGCCCCGCTGCAGTATTCGCTCAAACTTCAGAATGAGTATATCGCCCCGAGTGCAAACGAGAGCGACAAGTGGTACACCATTAACGTCAACACGTCTGACCCGACCCTACTTGGGTGGGCTAAGCTCGTGAATGGCAACCAAAATCTCAACAGTAACGCAGGCAAGGTTGGCCATGAAGCGAGTGATGACGATGCTTCTTACTGGACAATCGAGAATGCAGAAACCTTCCACATCACTCTGAACCAAGGTCAGGGCGAATATTGGGCCACGATGTACGCTCCGTTCGGCTTTACGCTGCCTGAAGGCACTGAGGCGTTCATCGGCAAGGTTAACGAGGAGCAAAATTCGCTTAATCTCATTTCCCTCGACCGCAATGTGCCGGCTGGCACTCCTGTGGTGCTCAAAGGCAACAGCCCCAGCATCATTGCGAGCATCGACGACAAAGTTACTGGCGACACCAAGGACAATGATCTCACCGGCCAATATCTTGCATACGCCGAGCCGACGAATTCGGTATACACACTTGGTATTTATGAAGGTCTCGTCGGTTTCTACAAATACACTGACATTATTGGTGCAAACAAAGCCGTGCTTCGTCTGCCGGCGGGCACTTCGGCCAATGGTTTCAAGTTCATATTTGGCGACGAAATCACCGGTATTGACGCTGCCGGCACGGCACTCAACAGCGAGCAGGCCACTTATTATGACTTGCAAGGGCGCCGAGTGGTTGCTCCGCAGAAAGGTAGCATCTACATCATGAATGGCAAGACGGTTGTTTACTAATCTGTAATTATAATAATGACTATGAAAAAAACATATATCATTCCGGCCTGCAAGGTCTACAATGCAAGCACTGCGCCGCTCTGCGCAAGCATCAGCATCAAAGATGTAGATACTTCGGGCAACAATGGAAGTTGGTCGAAGTCGCTTGAAGAGGATCTCTTTGGTGATAGCAAAAATTCTGCCGATAATTCGTTAGACCTCATGGACTAACCGAACGTATTTCTGAAGAATTTCATATTTTATTGGGTTATATCTCGTAGCCGCCTGTACGTGAAGTGCAGGCGGTTGCTTTTTGACATCGACTTAAAGCGGATAAAACTGAAATCTGCATGAGTTTTTCCATGAAACGCTGAAGAATAAAAACAGAAAGCATTACCTTTGCAAACCCAAAAACACGATTACAATGACCGGCATCTATACTATTCTGCTTCTGCTCATCTCAAATACTTTCATGACCCTCGCATGGTACGGTCATCTCAAGCTTCAGCAATCCGGGCGCAGCAGTAACTGGCCGCTCATCGCCGTTATCCTCTTCTCGTGGCTCATCGCGCTGGCCGAGTACGCTTGTCAGGTGCCGGCCAACCGCATCGGTTTCCGTGGCAACGGCGGCCCGTTCTCGCTGATGCAGCTTAAAATCATACAAGAGGCGCTGTCGCTCATTGTCTTCACTCTTATCGCTACCTTCATGTTTCGTGGCGAACAGTTTCAGTGGAATCATCTTGTGTCGTTCCTCTTTATAATACTTGCCGTCGTCTTCGCTTTCCTCAAATAGCACAATTGCCGCCACACGAAGGCTTTTTCTCACAAAATGCTTGCGAAAAACGTACCTTTCATAGATAAAAAGCAAATTCTCGTCGAGAAATTTGGCCATTTGAGAAAAAAAAACTTTCTTTGCAACATATTTCTACATTGTATTCACTACTAAACACAAAAATTGATTGCCTATTGAAATGACATTACTCTAAATTTGTAACCAAGAAGTAATGACTAATCTCAGTGCCATGACCGATGATGAATTGGTCTGCTTATATTCTGAAGGCAACAACGACGCTTTCGACATTCTGCTAAACAGATACCAGTCGAAAGTTTATAATTATATCCTATATTTGGTGCGTGACGAAGAAATCGCCAACGATCTCTTTCAAGATACCTTCTTGAAAGTAATTATGCGTGTTCAAGAGCAAAGTTATACCGGCACAGGTAAATTTCAGGCATGGATTACGCGCATCGCGCACAATTTGGTGATGGACTACTTCCGCGAGAAAGAACAGATTAACACTATCTCTAACGACGAGGTGGACTATGATCTGCTCAACAATGTGCGTCTGACCGAGCACACGGCAGAAGATAAGATGCTCATAAACCAATCGCTCAAGGACGCGAGGGCTATCATGGAGCTGCTGCCCGCTTCGCAAAGCGAGGTGGTGAAAATGCGTTTCTATAATAATATGTCGTTCAAGGAAATTGCCGATAAGCTCGACATCAGCATCAATACCGCCCTCGGGCGTATGCGTTACGCCGTTATCAATATGCGCACGATCGCGCACGATCGGCATATAGCGCTATACGCTAACTCTTAAGGAGTTTTTTATGCGGCAAGTCCGCAGTCCTGAGGGCTGTTTTATGCGTTAAGTTCAAGTTTAGGCATAGCGGGGTGCAAAAAAAGTGCGGCTTTGATATAATATAGGCCGTTGCTGTGCGTTATTCTAATAGTTAGGATCGCTAAAACAATTATGCCTATGAACGAATCTTTACGCACAGACTTTAATCCTCGCCCCGAAACGATTGTTTTGCTTCGACTTGCAGCTCGCATAATGCAGCGCAACGGCATTGAGTCGCCCAACATCGGCAAAGCCTAAGCAGCGCGGCACACAACGGCAAGACACGCAAGGCGAAAACACAGAAATAGCGGAGAGATGGCATCACGCCCACGCTCTCCGCTATTTTTGTGTCGCGCTTTATAGTCGTCTCGGCATCTAAGCAAACGCCGACGGCGCTTATCGCTGCGGGTATGGCAACAAAAAAACCTGTGGAATAAATCCGCAGGTTTCATTTCTCTCTTGTTGTTACTACAGTGGCTTACTCAGCTACAAGAGTGTCAGAAGCAAGAGTGTCAGAAACAACCTCTACCATAGTGTCCTGAGCGAGGGTGTCCTGAGCGAGAGTGTCCTGAGCCTCAGCCTGCTGAGCATTTCCGCAAGAAGCGAAAGACATAGCTGCGAGAGCTACGAAAGCGAACAAAAGCTTTTTCATTTTGTTTGTGAGTTAAAGTTTAACAATATTGTTATCAAAACCAAGTGCAAAGGTATGCACTTTTTTGAAAGTACAAACAAAATAAAAAGTTTTTTTTCACGAGAAAATGTAACTTTTTCTCAACTTGCTGATTTTCAGCACCATTATTCTTGTCGTTTTTTGGAGCTTATCGTGCTGTTTGCAAAATATTTGCTAACTTTGCGTTTCAAAATGAAAGAGTTAGCACTATAGTGAGCAAACTTAGCGCAGCATATATCACCTTGGGGTGCAAGCTCAATTTCGCCGAAACGGCCTCTTTGGGCGACAAGTTGGCGACTATGGGTGTGCGCCGCGCCGAACCCGGAGAGGCGGCGGACATTTGCGTAATCAACACCTGCACCGTTACCGAAACGAGCAACCATAAGTGCCGGCAGGCTATCAATCGAGCCCTGCGCGAGCACCCTAACGCCATGACGGTGGTGATGGGGTGCTATGCCCAGCTCGCTGCGCAACAGCTGGCCGCCATTGTGGGCGTGAATCTCGTTATCGGCACCGCGCAGAAGGCGCAAGCGGCTGAGCTGATTATGGCTAAGATTCATGGCGACGCCACTCCTGCCGCTGCCGAGCCTAATAGTTTCGCGCCCTCCTGCTCGAGGGGCGAGCGCACGCGCTTTTTCCTCAAGGTGCAGGACGGTTGCGACTACTACTGCACCTATTGCGCCATTCCCTTCGCGCGTGGGCGCAGCCGCAACGGCTCTATCCGTAGCCTCGTGGCGCAGGCGCACGATGTGGTGGCGCAAGGGGGCAGGGAGATAGTGATTACCGGCGTAAATATCGGCGATTTCGGCAAGACGACCGGCGAACGGTTCATCGACCTCGTCCGTGCGCTCGACGCCGTGGAGGGAATAGAGCGTTACCGCATCTCTTCAATCGAGCCCAACCTGCTTACTGAGGAGATTATCGACTTTTGCGCGCGGAGCCGCCGCTTTATGCCGCATTTTCACATTCCTCTGCAGAGCGGCAGCGACGAGGTGCTCCGCCTGATGCACCGCCGCTACGACACGGAGCTTTTTCGCGCGCGCGTGGATTATATTAAAAAGGTGATGCCCGACTGTTTCATCGGCGTCGACATCATTGTGGGCACTCGCGGCGAGACTGACGAGCTTTTCGAGCAGTCTTACAGCTTTGCCGAGGCTATAAGTGTCTCGCAGTTCCATGTTTTCAGCTACTCCGAGCGTCCGGGCACCGCTGCGCTGCGCATTCCGCATGTCGTGCCCGAGCAAACAAAGCGCGAGCGCAGCAAACGCCTCCTCGCCCTCTCCGAGCGCAAGCGTATCGACTTCTACAATGCCCATATCGGGCAGATACGCCCCATTCTGACCGAGCACAGCCACGGCACGCTGGCGGCAAAAGGGTTTACCGACAACTATATCCATGTAGAGGTGCCGCATTCCGAGCCGCTGCCCGACAATACTATCCTCGCCGTCCGCCTTGCGGGCTTCAACGACGACAAAACGGCTCTTGTCGGGACACTTTGTAACAAAGAAAATTAGATGAAGCAAGTTTCCGTCATAATTCTAAACTGGAACGGCGCCGATATGCTCCGCCGGTTCCTGCCTTCGGTCGTCGCCAACTCGCCGGAAGCCGATGTGATTGTGGCTGACAACGGCAGCACCGACTCTTCGCTCGAGATGCTGCGCGCAGAATTTCCCGAGGTCGGCATTATCGCCCTTGACCGCAACTATGGCTTCGCCGAGGGCTACAATAGAGCTATCGCCGAGGCGCAAACTCCCTACACGGTGCTCCTCAACAGCGATGTGGAGGTTACTCCGCACTGGCTCGAGCCGCTAATCCCCTTTATGGACGACAATCCTAACGCTGCCGCCTGCCAGCCGAAGCTGCGCGACTACAAGAACAAGGCGATGTTCGAGTATGCAGGCGCTTGCGGCGGTTTTATCGATGGTCTGGGCTATCCTTATTGTCGCGGCAGGGTGATGAGTGTAGTGGAGAAAGATGAAGGGCAGTACGACGGCGCGCCTGCGTCCGTGTTCTGGGCGACCGGTGCCGCTTTGCTGGTGCGTACAAGCGTTTACAACGAAGCGGGGGGCTTAGATGAGCGCTTTTTCGCCCATCAGGAGGAGATAGACCTCTGCTGGAGGCTGAAAAGTCGCGGCTACGGCGTTTATTGCGTGCCGGAGAGCGTGGTTTATCATGTGGGCGGCGCTACTCTGAACAAGAGCAACCCGCGAAAGACTTTTCTCAACTTCCGCAACAACCTGCTGATGCTCTATAAGAATTTGCCCGACCGCCGTCTGCGTGCGGTGATGGCGTATCGCTTCCTGCTCGACTACATTGCTGCGTTCCAGATGCTCCTTTCCGGCCGTCCCGCCGATTTTCGGGCGGTTGTCAAGGCTCGTTCGGAATACTCGCACATCAAACATGAGTTCGATGAGAAGCGTCGCAAAAATCTTGAGGCTGCAACTGTAGCCAATATTGCGGAACAAAAACCTCGCAGCCTGCTTTGGCAGTATTATGTGAAGCGAGTACGCCGTTTTTGCGACATCAAATAACCCTTCGATTTTGTTGCGAGTAACGAAAAAATGCTTAATTTTGTCGCAGTAAAGATAACTTAAAAAGGCAGCATTATGGCAACAATTATTACCGACCAAAATTATGACAATCTGCTTGCGCAAGGCAAGCCTATCGTGATAGATTTCTCCGCCGAGTGGTGTGGGCCATGTCGCAAGATGGCTCCAATCGTAGAACAATTGGCACAAGAATACGATGGTAAGGTTATTATTGGTTCTTGCAATGTAGATGAAAACGAAGAGCTGGCGTCTAAATTCGGTGTTCGCAGTATTCCTGCCATTTTCTTTGTGAAAGATGGCCAGCCTATCGACAAAATCATCGGCGCCGTGCCTGCTTCTGCTGTGGAGGAGAAGGTTCAAGCCTTGCTGTAGGCCATATCCTGCCTGTAGGACTTCAATTATCTATACACATTTGATTTTGCGTATAGCTTTATGCCGCTTAGCGAACGGCACACGAAATCTGATTGGTAGTTTTGTAACTGAGACTGCGGAGGAATAGTTGTGTAGTTAACACCCACACGCAGAATGGCAGTGTCCTGACGATAAAACACATAATTAGTTAACCTTTAATTAGTAGAGTGATGCAAGATTTTGTACACCTGCATGTGCATACCTATTATTCGATACTCGATGGAATGTCGCCTATCCCTAAACTGATCAAGAAGGCGGCCGGCAACGGCATGAGGGGCATGGCAATCACCGACCACGGCAACATGTTTGGTGTCAAGGAGCTGTTTGACGCCTGCGCCAAGCTCAATAAGGAGCGCAAGCAGGAGGGTCTGGAGCCGTTTAAGCCGATATGCGGCTGCGAGATGTATGTGGCACGCCGCAAGAAGGAGGATATGGACAACACCATGGGCGACCGAGGCGGCTATCACCTGATTGTGCTTGCCAAGAACCTCGTGGGATACCACAACCTCGTGAAATTGGTGTCGCGGGCGTGGGTTGACGGGTTTTACGGCAGGCCGCGTACCGACCGCGCCGACTTGGAGCGCTACCACGAGGGGCTGATAGTATGCTCTGCTTGCATTGCGGGCGAGGTGCCGGCCAAAATCTTGGAGAATGACATGGATGGTGCGCGCGAGGCGATAGAATGGCACAAGAAGCTCTGGGGCGAGGACTACTATATAGAGATACAGCGCCACGAGGTGCGCCGCCCCGACCTGCGCGCCAACCGTGAGACCTACCCTATGCAGCAACAGGCCAACAAGGTGCTGATGGAGCTTGCCAAGGAGCACGGTGTGAAAGTGGTGTGCACCAATGACTGCCACTTTGTAGACGAAGATGACGCGGAGGCGCACGATCACTTGCTCTGCCTCTCTACAGGCAAAGATCTCGACGACCCCACGCGTATGCTCTACTCGAAGCAGGAGTGGTTTAAGACGCGCGAGGAGATGAACGCTCTCTTTGCCGATGTGCCGGAGGCGCTGCAGAACACTTGCGAGATTCTGGACAAGGTGGAGTTCTACAATATAGAGAGCAACCCTATCATGCCTAACTTTCCGATACCGGAGGAGTTTGGCACCGAGCAGCAATGGCGCGAGAAATACACGGAGGAGGATTTGTTCCGCGAGTTTACGAGCGACGAGAACGGCAATAATCCCATCGACCCTGAGGAGGGGCAGAAGAAGATTGACAAATTAGGCGGGTTCGACAAGATTTACCGCATAAAATTCGAGGCTGACTATCTGGGCAAGCTGGCTTACGACGGCGCGCGCCGCATCTACGGCGAGCCGTTGTCGCAGGAGGTGGACGACCGCATTCGTTTTGAGTTGCACATAATGAAAACGATGGGTTTTCCGGGCTATTTCCTAATTGTGCAGGACTTTATCAACTCGGCGCGCAACGAACTGGGCGTGTGGGTGGGCCCCGGGCGCGGCTCGGCGGCCGGTAGTGTGGTGGCGTACTGCCTCGGCATCACCAAGATCGACCCTCTGAAGTATGACCTGCTGTTTGAGCGTTTTCTGAACCCCGACCGTATCTCGCTGCCCGATATTGACACTGACTTCGACGACGACGGGCGCGGCAAGGTGCTGCAATGGGTGATGGACAAGTATGGTGCTGAAAACTGCGCGCACATTATCACCTACGCCACCATGGCGACGAAGAACTCGCTGAAGGATGTGGCACGAGTGGAGAAGCTCCCGCTGGAGCGGAGCAACGCTCTGTGCAAGGCTATACCCGACAGGCTCAACTATAACGGCAAAGACCTCAAGATGAACCTTGAAAACGCAATCCTTTGCACTCCCGAGCTGCAAAAGGCCGAGAAAAGCGAAGATCCGCATGAGAGTAACACCATTAAATACGCGCGTAAACTTGAAGGAACAGTGCGTGGCACCGGCATTCACGCGTGCGGCTTCATAATCTGCCGCGATCCGATCTCTGAGCATGTGCCTGTATCCACTGCCGACGACCCTGACTTCCCGGGCGTCAAGACTACGGTTACGCAGTACGACGGTCATGTCATCGAGTCGACGGGACTGATAAAGATGGACTTCCTCGGGCTCAAGACGCTCTCGGAACAAAAGGAGGCGGTGAAGATTATCAAACGCACGCGCGGCATTGATGTGGATCTCGACAATATTCCGCTCGACGATGAGTTGACTTATAAACTCTATCAGGAGGGTCGCACCATCGGCACCTTCCAATTTGAGTCGCCGGGTATGCAGAAATACCTGCGCGAGCTTCATCCGACAGTGTTTGAGGACCTTATAGCCATGAACGCGCTGTATCGCCCCGGGCCGATGGATAATATACCTTCTTTTATCCGCCGCAAACACGGTAAGGAGGAGATAAAATACGACATTCCGGTGATGAAGCGATACTTGAAGGATACTTACGGCATCACGGTCTACCAAGAGCAGGTCATGCTACTGAGCAGATTGCTGGCGGGCTTCACTCGAGGCGAGAGCGACTCGCTAAGAAAGGCGATGGGTAAGAAACAGAAAGCTATAGTCGACCAAATGAAGCCTAAGTTTATCGCAGGGGGCAAAAAGAATGGGCACGATGAGAAAGTGCTCGATAAGATATGGGGCGAGTGGGAGAAATTTGCCTCCTACGCTTTCAATAAATCGCACGCGGCCTGCTATTCGTGGGTTGCCTACCAGACGGCATACCTCAAGGCGCACTATCCTGCGGAGTTTATGGCGGCTATCATGACGCGGCGCCGCAATAATATCGGCGAAATAACTAAACTGATGGACGAGTGCCGCCTAATGGGAATAACGACGCTCGGTCCTGATGTGAACGAGAGCTTTTCGGAGTTCGGCGTGAACAAAAAGGGGGAAATACGCTTCGGTCTGGCCGCGATAAAGAACATGGGCGAGGCTGCCGCCGAGGCTATAATAAACGAGCGCGAGAAAAACGGGCCTTATGCCGACATATTCGATTTTGCCGAGCGCATTAACTACACTTATGTCAATCGACGATGCCTTGAAACATTAATTTATAGTGGTACTCTTGATAGCTTCGGCCTAAAGCGTCAGCAATACTTATTGCCAAACAGCAAAGGTGATGTGTTCATAGATGCTATAATGAGGTATGGCTACACTTGTCAAAACGATAAGATGCAAGCGCAAGCTTCGCTATTTGGAGACATGGAGGAGTTCAACATTACTAAACCAGATATCCCTCCATTTATGAGTGAAGAGAATTCTCTGGAAATCCTCAATTTGGAACGTAATCTCATTGGGATTTATCTTTCGGCGCATCCGTTGGACAATTATCGCCTGTTTCTTCAACGATTCTGCAACGCCCATCCAGCAGAACTAAGTTCTGAAAATCGCGAAGAGCTCGCTAAACGTGGAGATGAATGGATCTGCGGAGGTATTATTACCAAGGTAGAAGAAAAAGTAACGAAACGCGGTATGCCTTTCGGTAAAATTGTTATAGAAGATTTTGACAGCGAAGGAGAAATCGTAATTTTCAATAACTGGACTGCTATGAAAAATGTATTTATCAAGGATACGGTAGTTTGCATGAAAGTTAAGCTTGAGAATCATCCTTACATTCCCAATCGCATTGATATGCAGTTCATTTCTGTCCAGTTCATAGATGATATACAACAGGAAAAGATGCGAAGTATCATGCTTAGAGTTCCGATCACCACTTTCAACGAAGAATTCAATGAGTTACTTTACAAATACCTCAACAACAAGGGAAACACGCAACTCAAACTTGAAGTTATAGACACTCAGACTAAAGCTCCGCTCACTCTGACAATTATAGAAAGCGTCAACGTAAACTCCGAGATGGTAGAAACGCTTGAGCATTTCGATGGAGTGAAACTTTACTTTGAATAGATACAAAATGGCAGTTTGTGCCTATTGCTCTCATCTCTGTCGTTGTAGTAGTAGCTTGAGAAACATTACTTCACACGCTATATTTCTCGCCATTGACGATATATATACCCTTCGGCAGAGTGCTTAGTTCGCTTTTCTTCATATTTCTCTGTTGTGCCGTCAATAGCATAGACTCTCACTTCAGTGTCGCCATTATTTCATATTTTACTGCGGTGGTATCGCCTTCTATAAAGTAGAAATCTCCTCACTCTTCCGAGTCCTTAAATATCGGCACAAACCTCTCTAACAGGAGCGTAGTTTTGGCATGAGAACACATTGCTCTTAATTGCAAACAGCTTCTTCGTCGCAAACGTAATATCCTCTATATTCTTGCAACCAGAGAACGCATAGTTGCCAATCGAGGTTACACTATTTGAAGGCCGCTGCAGCCATATAACGCATTGACAGTAAAATTATTATATAGAAGGAATAAAACGGATTCAGAGTAAGACTTTTTCTCGTTACTAGTAACACTTGCAGTGTTACTATTCGTAATAAATGCCACCGACAAAACAATCATAGGCGTTACAAAGCAGGATAGACATGGCAAGAGAGATTTTAAGAAAAAATGTTTTATTCTTGTTTGTGTAATTTCATTTTTCATATAAATTATGTTTTCCTACCCACTTCCTTTGCAGGATTGTTATTATTAGTCTGTTATGCTGATATACAAAAAAGCGTAGGAGCAATCTTCTCCTTGCTCATCCACAATCTGAGGCTCTGGCATCGCCCTATTCGTCTAAACGAGCAACACCGAAGCCCACGCCGATATGCAATATGTTATACCTATGAAGGATAGCCACTACATAGCCATGAGCATCTTTATTACTTTGTTGTTGACGAATAGCTTGAAACTGCCAGATAGAACAAAGCGCAAGAACGCCTTTCTATTCTATATATGGATTCTCTGCCCTCAGTCCCTCCGTGGTAGGCTTCGGCCAAAGAACGCTGCAAAAATACATCATTCTTTGTAAACGCACCAAAATATCTTGCAATTTTAT
This sequence comes from Prevotellaceae bacterium, assembly GCA_022508585.1. Taxonomy (GTDB): domain Bacteria; phylum Bacteroidota; class Bacteroidia; order Bacteroidales; family Bacteroidaceae; genus UBA6382. Next base: position 31,259 of record JAFLUU010000003.1, read on the forward strand.
ATTCGATAAAGCGAATTTCGGTAATGTGAAAGGGGAGAGAGGTAGCACAAAATCCAACAATGCCGCTATTTTGTGCCGTTAGAGCAAAAGAAGCAGAGAAAGACAGTAGAAAAAGCTTTAAAACTATGGTTATTCTGCTGCTATTTTAGTAAAACATGCGCGTTTTGAGGTAAAATACGAGGACTTTAAGGCAATCTACGAGCCGTATGAACCTATCTGCGAGCAGGCAGAATTTAACAGCGTGCGCGTGAAATCTAAGTGCGTTGAAGTCTCCAACTAACTGCGTTGGCATGAAAACTCCGACGCACTTAGTTGCGAGTAGGTCGCACATTTTTTGAATAGCACGACCACAGATGAAATGTGCATGCATATCATAACAATGCACATAGTTCTGCTGAAATCGCCAACGCTTCTATACAAAATACGAGTACTTCAAAATAGCGCAAATATAATATTCAGCGCGGTCGTTACGAGCGTTCCCACACACGCAACGAAAATAGCCGTGTGCTCATCTGAAAAGTTGAGCACACGGCTAAATATCAGTCTATAATAGAAAATTACCAGATATCTTCAGGCTCACTGCCTGCATAAACCCATTTGGGAACCCACTCTATATAATCCCAAAGGAACATAGTTTTAGTACTCTCAAGCACGGACTTGATGCGGATATACCATACTTCATCGGGACCGAAAGTTCCCTGAGTGACAATGCGGCGAATACGCTCAAAACCTGCGTAAGTCTTGGTACTACGCATGGATTCTGTAATGGCAGTACCGCCAGAACGCTTAATGCCGTCGTGATACGGAGCTTTCATATAACCATGCAGACGCATCACCTTGTCGTTGGCATAGTTGGCGTCCCAATCCTTGGGGTCGTCGGGCTCGTAGCCGATTACAGGCAGGGTGTAGTCCAAGCGGAGGTCGATAGGCAAACCGATAGGTTGGAGGTTATCGGGATTGGTTCCGAGATAGATTTGTGCCATACCGAAAGTGGGGTTAGTCGGCTTGGCGATGCGCAATTCCCATGTGCCATAGTAGGGTACAGGCGGCAGACGGAAGACCACATCATATTGACCATTGAGGTTGTGCTCATCACCTTGATAATTGTCAACGGTGGAAGACCAATAAGAGTTGTAGCGATACTTACACTCGCTGCCGAACTTCATATAGTCGAAATAGCCCGCAGGGAAAATATGCCAATCATTGTTAGACACAAGGCGGTAGCCATTTGTCATCAGCTCAGGCAACAACGAGCTGACATCCCAGCGCAGACGCTCGTTGAGGACGAGAGAAGGAACTTCTGCATCGTAAACGAGAATGTCGTCCAGCGTATAATAGAAACCATTGAGCGCATTGTTGAGGTAATTGCGATTAGTTGGCTCGATAAAGACACCCTTACGGTCTACATCGTATTCTTCATAAAAATCGCCGGCTGCAACATCGGTCTTGTACTTACAATGACGATTGATGCGCTTACCTTCGCTCTGATCGCCTTCTGTAATCTTCATCAGACGGCGGTGAGCAGTGCAGAGGGTTTCGTAATATTCAAAGCAGTCGATGGAAAGTTGCGTTGGATTGCTGTAGGCGTAACCCATCTCGGCATGATGGCAGACAATCTTGTCCAAAGTAAGGCGCTGGGGGAGCAAGTGATAGGACACGAACTGATTGACAGCGTTATCCTCTTCCTTCAAATCTGTGCCGGTGGCGTCTGGATAAGCCTCGGCAGCCTTCTCCTTTATAGCCGCGAGGATTTCATCAGCGTTCTGAAGGATACCATTAGACACGACGGGTTCCGGAACGCCCCACTTCTCAACAAACACGCTGTCGGTTTCTACAAAAGCAGTGTATCCGATATAGCGATGCTCGGGACACATAAGCGTACCAAAGTCAGTGGAAGTAATTGACTCGGGGTGATTTTGTTCGTAATCTTCGTCGCGATACTGTTCCATCTTCTTGTCCCAACCTGTCTGCTTAAGCAACATAGAAAAAATCTTCAGGTTCGGAGTTTGCTCTATAAGCGCAGGCAGATAAGCGTTAGACATTCGCATTACATGATCCACGCCGTGTATTACACCGTTGGTAACCTCAATATCCGCGCTGATAATCTTTGACGCCTCGTTGATTAGCGTATTAGCCTTGCCCGTTATGGAGTCATTGCTGTAGCTCACTGTAATATAACGGTCGTTCATATTTGTTTTCTCGAGCGCTCCTACCAAAAAGTCGGTCGTAAGATAAGCTGCAGCGTTTCCGTTGTCGATAACCGAGTTGCGCACGATAAATTCCGCAGTAGAGTCAGGAATTTGGGTTATGTCATAGTTAGTCGTGAGGTAGATGGAGTCCAAATAAGTCCTCAGCGCGTTGTTGTTCGGGGCAAAAACGGTATAATTGCCGCGAGTAGAGAGCAACTGCGCAATGGTGGACTCACTTCTCTTGCTCAGTTTAACTTTAGAGCAGATGTAGATGAAGTCCGAGTAGTCCTCGTTTTCCTCCAGATAGCTCTTAATTGTGCTACCCGTGAAGGTATAGAGGTCAGATTCGTCAACCTCGTCCTTACAACTGCTGAAGCAGATACCTGTCAGCAATGTCAGGGCAGCAAGTAATCCATGCATGAATTTAATCTTCATTGTGATTATGTTTTATGTTGTTATTTATATTACGAATACATCACCACTGTGTACAGACACACAATGTGCATACAAAAATAAACATTTATTTTGAAAAAATTACTATTCTTGCACCAAAAAAACATCTATTTCACCTTTTTTTATAAGTTTTATTCCATGATTATTCGCCACACGCGCTGTTTTAATACAAAATCGACCAAGGTTATTGTCGGCGAAATGACGAGAAATCTCGTTGGCAAATGAGTGATTGATTACACCGTTGTTACAAAAATAGACGGCAGAGCATTGTCTGCCGTCTATCTCATATAAAGCATCGTCTTATATATTATAAATATCGCCTATATATATTATAAATAAGGTGTAGTCGCGCCATTTGCGGATTTGGCGGAACCGGCGACCTGCGCCGTGGGAATTATCACCGACGAGGTGGGATTATTTATTGAGCTTCCAAGTCGCACCGTCCTTGGTATCCTTCACTTCAAAGCCGAGGGCGGCAAGACGGTCGCGGATAAGGTCGCTCGTAGCCCAGTCCTTAGCCGCTTTGGCCTTGGCGCGGGTTTCTAACAACAGGTCGATTGCCGCAGCGTAGGCCTCCTCGCGCTGAGAGCTGCCGTCTGCCTCTGCCTTGAGGCCAAGAATATCGTAAGTGAAGACACGGAATACCTCGCGAAGCCCCTCGATGCCCTCTGCCGTGATGGTCTGCTGGTGATCGGCCACCTGATTGATAACACGGCAGGCGTCAAAAAGATGACTGATGACAATGGGTGAGTTAAGGTCGTCATTCATGGCATCATAGCACTTCTGGCGGAGCTGTTCAGCGTACTCGGCGCCGATTGCGCCGTTCTCGGCAGGCTGTAGGCGCTCAATCTGGGCAATACCGTCGAACAGACGCTCCATACCCTTGCGGCTGGCCTGCAGAGCCTCGTTGGAAAAGTCCACGGTAGAGCGGTAATGCGCCTGTAAGATGAAGAAACGGATAGTCATCGGGCTATAGGCTTCCTGAAGCTTCTCGTGGCTACCGTCAAAGAACTGCTGCAGAGTGATAAAGTTGTTGTAACTCTTACCCATCTTCTTGCCCTCGATGGTAATCATGTTGTTGTGCATCCAATACTTCACCATGTCGTCTCCCTGCGACGCCACAGCCTGTGCAATCTCGCACTCATGGTGCGGGAAGACGAGATCCATACCTCCACCGTGGATGTCAAAGTGGTTACCGAGGTACTTGCGCCCCATTGCAGTGCACTCGCAGTGCCAACCCGGGAAGCCCTCGCTCCAAGGACTCTTCCAGCGCATGATATGCTGCGGCTGAGCTTTCTTCCAGAGGGCGAAATCTACTTGATTGCGCTTCTCGTCCTGCCCGTCGAGGGTGCGGCTGTGGTTAATCACATCTGTTAGGTTACGATTAGAGAGCTTGCCGTAGCGATGCTGCTGATTATATTTCTCTACATCGAAATAAACACTCCCCTCGCTCACATAAGCATAACCATTGTCGAGGATTTCCTGCACCAGCTGCTCCTGCTCTATGATATGGCCGGAGGCGTGAGGCTCAATGCTGGGGGGCAGCACATTCAGCGCCTCCATCGCTTGGTGGAAGCGGTTGGTGTAGTACTGCGCCACCTCCATCGGCTCCAATTGCTCGAGGCGCGCTTTCTTGGCAATCTTGTCCTCGCCCTCATCGGCGTCGTGCTCCAAGTGTCCCACATCGGTAATATTGCGAACATAGCGCACCTTGTAGCCGATATGCTGCAGGTAGCGGAAAAGGAGGTCGAAGGTTATTGCCGGACGCGCGTGTCCGAGGTGAGCATCGCCGTAAACGGTAGGACCGCAGACATACATACCCACATGCCCCTCGTTGATAGGGCGAAAGAGCTCCTTGTTGCGTGAAAGGGTGTTATAAATTTGTAGTGGTTGCATAATATATTTGTTTTTCCTGATTTCTTATGATTTAATGAGGTGCACATCGCGCTGCGGGAAAGGAATTTCGATGTTATTCTCGTTGAGCGTATTGTAAATGGTCTCCTTGATGCGGCAAGTGATGCCGAACTTTTCTTCTACAACGACCCAGCAGGTAGCAAAGAGGTTGATGCTGCTGTCGGCGAACTCGTCGAACACAACTTTCACCTCCTGCTTGGGGTTTATCACCTCGCGCCCGTCCTTAGTCTTTACTTGCAGGCTGTTTATCGCCTCGACCAGCAATCGACGCACCTTCTCCACATCAGTACCATAGGCCACGCCGAACGGAACTTTTATGAACTCGTAATTATTGGACTTAGTCAAGTTCTTAAAGTTCTTGCTCAGCAGCGCACTGTTGAGGAAAGCGATGACAGAACCGTCGGCGGTAGTTATCTGAGTGGATTGGTAGGAGATACTCTCCACCTTGCCGCGAATACCGTCGCACTCGATGAAGTCTCCGACCCTGATACGGCCTGCCATCAGCGAGATACCATAGAAAAAGTTTTCCAGCAGGTCCTTCATCGCGAAACCGATACCCGTAGCAAGGCCGGCAGTGATAATACTGATTGCGCCGCCGGGGATATGGAGCATCAGCATACAGATAACGAAGTAAGAACCCCACACCAGAATGGCAATCACATTATTTGCAAGGGTGATATTGGGACGAGCCCCCACCACATGGTCTTGTTTCCCTGCCTTATATTTCTTATACAGCGCCTTGAGGAGATAACTCATGTAGCGGAATGCAAACCAGAGGCTGCCGGCAAGAGTAATCTTCTGCAGACTGAGGTAAAGCATGTCGGGAATGCGGATAAAGTCGGTGAAAAACAGGTTTACCACCGAGTTGGAAAGATTAAACACATCAGCAGCCCACCAGATGCTCCACATCACGCTCAGAACGCCTAACACCGGCACCGCTACCTTGTAGATGAAATCAAAGAACCAAGTCTTGTTGATATAATCACCCTGATTTTCCTTCAGTTTGCGCACGGCCTTAACCAAATCGGTGGGCAGCCCCTTGATACGCTTCACCAGATAGCGCGCCTCATAGAGCCCAAGCAAGTAGAAGAGGCAGGTAATCGTCTGAATGCAGGTCAGCTGGAACAGCCACCATATCAAAATCTGCACAGCCATCAGCGTGTAGCCCACCCAAGAGGCTACAGTGGCCACAATCATTATCAGGAGCGAGAACCAAGTGTAGAACATATCGCTTCTCGGCACGCGGCGGTTATGACGGCGCACCACCCACCACTGCCACAGCGTGAACAGCAGCAGCAACGGCGGGAAGATGAGGTTTACAAGGTTGTTGGGGATAAAAATCACGCGGAACGCTATCACCATGAAGCCCATGCACATCACAGGGGCGTAGATACGGAATCCACTGCGTATCTGCTCGCCGTTAAGGCGCACCAACAGCGACAGAAGTATCACGCCGATGAGCCAAGCGTACTCTATCAGCAGCCCGCTGGCCATGAGCATGAAGTTATTGTGCCCCATCCACACACGAACCACCGAGATAGCCAGCGCAAAGATGATCACGGCGGCCACAAGGCCGATACACACCCTCTTTTTCATGAACTCAGGCGTGCGGAAGCGCTTCGGAACGAGCCATTTCATAATCGCGCTGCTCAGCAACGCCGCCACCGCGAGGTAAAACAAGATAAACACGGCAAAGAAGAAGACGCCCGGGCCTCTCCACTGCGAGCTGACCTCCACACGCGCCCCGTCCTTGGTGTTAATCGACTCAACCCTATACTTCTCCTTCGTGTCGCTGCTCGCTTCGCTTATCCACCAGCGCAGACGCTTCAGCACCGTGAAGTAGCTGTCGCCGCCGTTGACAAAGATACTGCTCTGTATTTCCTGATAGCGCTTCTGCGCATAGTCATGCACCTGCTTCAGCTTCTTACCCATCTCCACATAGTGCGCCTGATCGGCAGCCAGCTTGCGACGAGCGTCGCTCACATTGTCCAGCATCTTGCCGGCCAGCTCGATGCAGACATCGCGATACTTGCGGCTCGTCTTGTCGAGACTCAGCGGCGAGAGATTTTTCAGAGCCTCCAGCAGCGATTTGTAACGCAGCTCCTCGCTGTCCAAACGGGCGAGGATTTTTTGGTAAGGCACGCGGTTGCGCTGATATTCGCGGTACTGGGCGGTAGCTTCGTGGCAGGCATAGGTCAGATCAAAGGTGTAATCCTCCTTTTGCGAGTAAAGCATCAGCGCAATCTGGTCGCTGCGGCGTATAGTCTCCACCATAGACTGGTGCTGCATCTCGGCACGCTTGCGAGCACGCTCCATCTGTTCCTTCTGCTCGCGAAACGAGTTCTCCAGCTCGGCGCGGAGCACGGATATAGTCTGGTTAAGGTCGCGCTCCTTGAGCACCGCCTGCGCAGGCAGCACGCCACCCACCAAAAGAGGCAGCAACAGGAGCACAAACATCTTTAATATATTGTTCATACGTGTGCGTACATTATAAATATGTCTGCAAAAGTACACAAAAATCCGTACACCGAGGCTCTAAAAGCCCCGATATTGCACTTTTGCTCCACAGCCCACAGCCGTAATACTTTGCAATCAGAGACTCTTGCCCATCTCGTAGGCCTTATCCACATAAGGCGTGCGCTCAACATCGCCCACAGACCACACCTTAGCCGCGAGCAGCCGGCCGCAATCCTCCCAGCCGAGATAATTGACCATCTTGTCGTACATAAGCGTAGCCGGCTCGGACACACGCACATCGGGATTGCCCATAGTCGCAATCAGCACGGCCTTCTTGCGCCCCATGCAGTCGTGAATGGAGTAGAAACGGTCTATAACGCTCTTCAGCTGGCCGCTCATGCCGAAGTAATAAATCGGAGTGGCGAACACAATCGCGTCAGCCTCCACTAACTTGTCGCGTACAAGGCCGAAGTCGTCCTTCTGCACACAGGGGCCGTTCATACCGCAGGCGTTGCAGCCCAGACAGCCGCCCACCTTGTGGCGAGTGCAGTCAAACTCAAACACTTCGTGCCCCGTCTCGGCGGCACCCTTGGCAAAGAAATCTGCCAGCAAGTTGGAATTGCCGCTTTTGCGCGGACTACCCTTCAGAATTACAATCTTCATATTTTATAACCTTAGTTTAATCTTAACAAAGCAATACCGGCCACTACGCAGAGCAGTCCGGCGTATTGCATAACACCCACGCGCTTCCTCTCGGCTCCAAGCAGCCCGAACTTATCTATGACCAAGCTGCACGCAAGCATTCCGCAGATGCTCGTAACGAGCAACAGCCCCACTCCAACCTTCGCCGCAAAGAAGGCGAAGCCCGTAACGAATGTACCGCCAATCAGTCCGCCCAACCACGACCACCAAGGCCTGTCGAGCGAAAACACTTGCGGCAGGCGGCAACGGTCGCCATGACGCGCCACAACGATACCGAGCAGCACCACAGTAGCAGAGAGAAAGGAGAAAAACGCGGCGTGGACGGACGACATAAGCTCGGCAGAGAGCAGACTGTTCATCGGCGGCTGCATAGCGAACACCGCGCCGCCGCTGATGCCCACAAGCTGCCACGGCAGCAGGCCGCGCCCTGTAGCATTGCCGCCCTTCTTCAGCACAACCATGCACACACCGGCCAGAATCATAACGACTGCCGTCAGACGCAGCAAGTCAAAGGGGTAAGACACCGAGCGAAACCACCCGAAAGTGTCGATAAGCATACCCATGCCTATCTGGCCGAGCATTGGCATGAGGGCTGTCTGCACACCGCCCAACTTGGGGAAGATAACAATGTTCACCGTCAGCCCATACAGGCCGCAGACACCACCGAACCACGCCCACCAAGGCAGCGAGGCAAACGATGCGGCATCTACGGCAAGCGTGCCTTTCTGCACAAGGGTGGCGGCTGTCAGATAGAGCGTGCCCACCGTGAACGACACCAACGAAGCCACCAAGGGCGACCCCACCGACTGACGCAAACGCGAGTTTGCTGCCGTCTGCACCGGCGTCAGCACGCCAAGCATAAATATCAGCAACAGAAAAATCATCGTCTCTGCACTTTTTCTATGCAAAATTACCACAAATGTGCGAGACCCACAGCCGTAAGGGCTGTTTTATATCGACAAGCGCAGCCGTAACGGCTGTTTAGTGCGGCTCCGCCGATTCTGCAACACCACCTTTCGGTAACTTATCCTCTTAAACTTTTATCATACCTCCATCTCGCGCAGCCCTAAGGGCTGCTTTAATATCGACAAGCGCTGCCCTAAGGGCAGTTTAGTGCTGCTCCGCAAGTTCTGCAACACCACCTTTCGGCAACTTATCCCCTCAAATTTTTATCATACCCCCATCTCGCGCGTACAAATGTCGTGCGCGCGAGATTTTTTGTCGTTCTCGCGCGTAGAAATGTCGTCAAAGTTTGAAAATTCATATATAAATTC
>JAFLUU010000030.1 GCA_022508585.1 Prevotellaceae bacterium
CTGCGACAACAACCAGCTGACAAGCTTAGATATATCCAAAAATACGGCATTGACAACGCTGTACTGCGACAACAACCAGCTGACAGCGTTAGATGTGTCCGGTTGCACAGCATTGACAGAGTTATACTGCGCCGACAACCAGTTAACGAGTTTAGATGTGTCTAAAAACACGGCATTGACAAAGTTGTCCTGCTATGATAACCCGCTGACGAGTTTAGATGTAAGCAATAACACGGCATTAGAAGAGTTGTCCTGCAGCAGCAACCAGTTAACGAGCTTAGATGTGTCTAAAAACACGGCATTGACAGAGCTGCGGTGCTACGACAATCAACTGACGGCATTAAATGTGTCCGGCTGCACTGCATTGACAGGGTTGTACTGCTTCAACAACCGGCTGACAGCGTTAGATGCGTCCGGTTGCATGACACTGACAAGATTGTACTGCTACAAAAACCAGATTTCTGGCGAGAATATGGACAAACTGATAGCGTCTTTGCCAAACTTGAATGGCGTTATTAGAATGTACGATTGCAGTTCAGAAACAGAAGGTTATATTTGCACAAAGGCTCAAGTGGCTGCGATAAAAGAAAAAGGGTGGAGTCCACATTATTATAACGGCGAAGAATGGGTGAAATACTCTGACGAATAATATTGATGCTAATGCTCCGGTTTACGACCTTAATGGAAAGCGTGTTGAAGATTGGCAGAACACCCCGGGCATTTATATCCTCGGCGGCAGGAAGGTTGTGGTGAAGTAAGGCGCTACCACGCACAGCGATGTGCATATTGATAGCAGAGGCGAGAGTGAAACATCTCGCCTCTGCAGCGTTTTTATGGCGTTATTGCGCGTTTTTGTAGGAAACACGCACGAAAACGACAAAAATCGGTGGTAAAGGGAGGGCGGAAATAGGGGAATTGCACCTTTTGGATAGCATTGCAAAGGATTTTGACTACAAAACGAGTGGTTTCGCTGCAAAAAAGTGTTCGAAAAGGGCTATGTCAATCAGTGAGTTAGGGTGCGCGAAGGCGCAAAAAACTTCCACGAAAATCCCCGTGCGCTTACAAGACACCATACACGCGAATTTCAGCGCATTCTCGCGAAGTGGGAAAGCGGAGGAGGAGGTAAGGTACAGGGAGGAGGGAGTTTTGAGGCGTTTTGTTAGAAAAAATGGAAAAATATTTGGGGCTTTAGAGGAAATTGTGTAGTTTTGCACCCAGAAACTTGACAAAAGGTAAAAATGACACTCAATTCGTTCAACTTTTGGTGGTGGCAGAGCTCAGAATTACATAATTGTGAGTAGCGACGCCGTTGCCTGAGAAGTTGGAGGTGAAGAAAAATAAAAAACCCTGTCGTAATACTCACGACAGGGTTTTTAGTTCTTAAGACTATAAGCAGAATATATAAATATAAATGGTACATTGCTAAAGAGCACATGAGTCTATGAGTTACAACATCGACAAAAACGGATATTACGGCGAGTTTGGCGGCGCGTTTGTGCCGGAAGTGCTCCACAAGTGCACTGCAGAGTTGCAGGAGGCTTATGTGGACATCATCGAGAGCGAGGATTTTCAACGCGAATACCGCCTGCTGCTCCGCGACTATGTGGGTAGGCCGTCACCGCTGTATGAGACCAAAAGGCTGAGCGAGAAATATGGGGCGCGCATCTTCCTCAAGCGCGAGGATCTCAACCATACGGGCGCTCACAAAATCAATAACGCGCTGGGGCAGGTGCTGCTGGCTCAGCGCATGGGCAAGAAGCGCATCATCGCCGAGACCGGTGCCGGCCAGCACGGCGTGGCGACCGCCACGGCCTGCGCGCTGCTCGACATGCCCTGCATTGTCTACATGGGCGCTACGGATATTAAGCGTCAGATGCCCAATGTGGAGCGCATGAAGATGCTGGGAGCAGAGGTGAGGAGCGTTACATGCGGCAATATGACGCTCAAAGACGCTGTTAACGACGCTATACGCGACTGGTGCTGCAATCCGTCGGACACATTCTATGTCATAGGCTCGGCGGTGGGGCCTCACCCCTATCCCGACATCGTGGCGCGACTGCAGAGCGTGATTAGCGAAGAGATTAAGTGGCAGCTGCGCGAGAAGGTGGGGCGCGAGTATCCCGACTACCTCATGGCGTGCGTGGGCGGCGGCAGTAATGCTATCGGCACATTCTATCACTACCTTGACGACGAGCGCACACGCCTCGTGATGGCTGAAGCCGGCGGCCTCGGCTACAACACGCCCCAGACGGCGGCCTCCATTCACAGCGGCAGCGTGGGAATATTGCACGGCAGCCGCATCATGGTGCTGCAGGACGAGGACGGACAAATCATCGAGCCGTATTCTATCTCCGCGGGGCTGGATTATCCGGGCGTGGGGCCTGTTCACTGCAACCTCGCCAAGCAAAAGAGGGCGGAGGTGCTGTCGGTGAACGACGACGAGGCTCTGCGTGCCGCCTTTGAGCTGACGAGGACGGAGGGCATCATTCCGGCATTAGAGTCCGCCCACATTCTGGCTGCGCTGCCGAGGATGCAGTTCCGCCCCGACGACATTGTGGTCATCACCGTGAGCGGCAGGGGCGACAAGGACATGGAGACTTACTTGAAGCACAGCGCAACGAACAGCGGCGACTGAGATAGGCGACGATTATTCAACTTACGACACTAACAGGTAGAGATATGTTCAACTACAGACTACATAGCAAAACGATTCTTGCCGACCGCTACACGCCGGTAAACGCTTACATAAAAATCAGAGATATTTCGCCGCTGTCTTGCCTGATGGAGAGCAGCGATTATCACGGCGAGGAAAACAGCCACTCGTTTATCGGCTTCAATCCGATAGCGAGTGTGAGCATCAACCACGGCAAAGCGCGCGCGGTGTACCCCGACGGGTCGGTCAAGGAGCACACGGTGAGCGATGAGTTTACGCCCGAAGACGCGATTAACGAGTTTATGGACATGTTCCGCGTCGATGGCGACGAGAAGGGCTACTGCGGGTTATACGGCTACACTGCTTTCGACTCCGTCAAGTACTTTGAGCACATCAAGGTGATGGACGAGCCGGCGGAGAAGAACGATGCGCCGGATATGTACCTTATATTATATAGGAACCTGCTGGTGTTCAACCACTACAACAGCACTTTGGAAATAGTGGAGATTACGCAGGGGCAGGAGGAGGCTCAAAACCTCAGCGAGATAGAGCATCTGCTCGACACCGCCAATGTACGCGCCTTTGACTTCCACCCTGTGGGCGACTGCTACAGCACTCTGAGCGACGAGGAGCATAAAGAGAACATCAGACGCTGCATTGCTCACTGCATGAGGGGCGATGTGTTCCAGATAGTAATCAGTCGGCGCTTTGTTCAGAAGTATGAGGGCGACGACCTCAAGCTCTATCGCGCCCTGCGCCGCATAAATCCCTCGCCTTACTTGTTTTATTTCGACTTCGGCGGCTTCCGTATCTTCGGCTCCTCGCCTGAGACCCACTGCTGCATTCGTAATCGTCGCGCCTACATAGATCCTATCGCCGGCACCACCAAACGAACGGGCGACCTCGTGAAAGACCAACAAAACGCCGAATATCTGCGCAACGACCCCAAGGAAAACGCGGAGCATGTGATGCTGGTAGACCTTGCGCGCAACGATCTGTCGCGCAACTGCCACGATGTGAAAGTGGACACCTACAAACAGATGCAGTTCTACAGCCATGTGATACACTTAGTGAGCCGTGTGAGCGGCCAGATGGACAATGAGGCCGACAGCATCAAGACTTTTGTCGACACCTTCCCTGCCGGCACCCTGTCGGGCGCGCCAAAGGTCAAGGCGATGGAGCTTATCAGCAAATACGAGCCGCATAACCGCGGCGCTTACGGCGGTTGCATCGGCTTCGTGGGCTTTAACGGCGACCTCAACCAAGCAATTGTTATCCGCACCTTCATTAGCCGCAACGGCGAGCTGTGGTTTCAGGCCGGCGGCGGCATTGTTGCCAAAAGCGACGAGGAATATGAACTGCAAGAGGTCAACAACAAACTCGGCGCGCTGCGACAGGCAATCATGCTCGCGGAAAAAATGTAAAGCATTGGTATCAGACACAACGACATAGAGCATCTGATTATGAAGATAATTATAATTGACAATTACGACTCGTTTACTTACAATCTCTCCCACCTTGTCAAGTCGCTGGGGGCTGAAGTAAAGGTTTTCCGCAACGATAAGTTCCGAATGGAGCAGTTAGAGGAGGCTGACAAGATTATTCTCTCCCCCGGGCCGGGCATTCCGGAAGAAGCCGGTCTGTTATTGGATACTATCCGCGCTTTTGCCGGCAAGAAGCCCATACTTGGCGTCTGCCTCGGCCACCAAGCTATCGGCGAGGTCTACGGAGGAAAGCTCGAGAACCTTAGCGATGTGTTTCACGGCGTGCAAACCACAATCGACATCGACAATACGGACTACCTTTTCGCCAATATGCCCAGGGAGATTGCTGTTGGGCGCTACCACTCGTGGGTTGTGAGCAATGAGGGGCTGCCTGCCGACATCGAGGTCATCGCACGAAGCAAAGAGGGGCAGATTATGGCTCTGCGCCACAGGCAACACGACATTCGCGGCATTCAATTTCACCCCGAGTCGGTGCTTACGCCCGAGGGCCGCACCATTATCGAAAACTGGCTCAATAATTAAAAACAAAAGCTCAAGAATATGAAAGAACTTCTCACCCGAATTATCGCCGGCGAGTATCCGCAGCGAGAGGAGATCAAGCAAGTAATGATTAACATTACGGAAGAGAAATATCCCGCCGCCCAAATAGCTGCCCTGCTCATGGCTTTGCAAATCAAGGGCGTTACTCCCGACATTCTGCTCGGCTTTCGCGACGGCCTGCTCGAGACCGGTGTGCCCGTTGACCTCAAGCCTTACGATGTCATCGACATTGTGGGCACCGGCGGCGACTGCAAGAACACTTTTAACATCTCTACTTGCGCCTGTTTCGTGGTTGCCGGTGCCGGATACAAGGTTGCTAAGCACGGCAACTATGCTGCGAGCTCCGTCAGCGGCGCGAGCTCCGTATTGGAGAACCATGGCGTTAAGTTCCAGAACGATGAAGCCAAGCTGCGCCGGTCTTTGGAAGAGTGCAACTTCACTTATCTGCACGCGCCCTTCTTTGCCTACGGCATGAAGTTTGTCGGACCAATCCGCAAGGCGCTTGGCATCCCCACCTGCTTCAATTTATTAGGGCCGCTGGTCAATCCCTGCCGCCCCACCTACCAGCTGCTCGGCGTCGCCACGCTTGGACAAGTGCGCCTCTACCATAACACTTTGAGCCAGATTGATGTGAAATACGGCATCGTCAATAGCATCGACGGCTACGACGAAATCTCCGGCACGAGCGACTTTAAATTCCAAACTCGCGAGCGAGAGTTGGTGCGTGCGCCGGAAGATCTCGGCTTCCAGCGCATTAAACCCGAAGAAATCTATGGAGGAAGTACTGCCGTGGAGGCAATGAAGATATTCGACGATGTGCTTAGCAATAACGGCACCGATAGTCAGAAGAATGTGGTTATTATCAATGCTGCCTACGCGATAAAACTAATGGAACCCGAGCATGACATAAACGAGTGCCTTGCCATTGCTCGTGAGTCCGTGGAAAGTGGAAAAGCCCTCCGCGCTTTCAAAAAATTCGTGGAGCTTAACTCTTAAGTTCATCGCTCTTTGTTTATATATCTTCCCTAAACTTATGTCAATTCTCGAAGAAATATGCAACCGCAAGCGGCAAGACCTTAGCGCGATAAAGGAACAACTGCCGCCGCGCGACCTTTACCGCAAGGTGGAGGCGCTAATGGACAATCCGCAGCCCCTTCGCTCACTGAGCGAGGCACTCAAGCAGGCAGCGGAACGCGCCTGCTGCACAGATAATCAAGGTTGCTGCGCTGCCCAAGGGGCGCGACAGCAATCGCCGACCGGCATTATCGCAGAGTTCAAGCGCAAATCGCCTTCCAAGGGCTGGATTAAAGAAGAGGGCAAGCCGGAAATCATTCCGCCCGCCTACGAGAAGGCAGGAGCCACGGCGCTATCCATACTTACCGACGAGCATTATTTCGGCGGCTGCAACGATTATCTGCGCACCGCCCGCCCGCTCGTCAGCCTGCCCATTCTGCGCAAAGACTTCATGGTCGATGAGTATCAAATCTTCGAAGCCAAAGAAATGGGTGCCGATGCGGTGTTGCTCATTGCCGCTTGTTTGACAAAAGCCGAGTGCCTTGCTCTGGCTCGCACCGCGCGAATGCTGAATCTCGACACCCTTTTGGAAATTCACGACGAAACCGAGCTGGACTACATCAGCGAGGAGATAAATGTCGTGGGCGTCAACAATCGCAACCTCCATGTTTTCCGCACCGATGTGCAGACTTCGGTAAACCTTGCGCCTAAAATTCCTAATGAGTTCGTCAAGATTAGCGAAAGCGGCCTCGCCACGCCTGAAGACCTCAAGATGCTGCGGCTCTGCGGCTACAGCGGTTTTCTTATGGGTGAGCGTTTTATGAAGGCCGACGACCCGGGGCAAGCCCTTGCCGACTTTATCGCAAAGCTTTAGCAGCCAAACACTTTTCCTTACCTCACTACGCCTATGATAATCAAAGTCTGCGGAATGCGCGACGCGCATAACATTCGCGAGGTAGAAAATCTCGGCATTGACTGGCTCGGTTTTATCCTCTACCCCAAGTCGCCGCGCTATGTCGCCGCCAAGCCCGACTATATGCCCTTGCGCGCCCGGCGAGTAGGCGTGTTTGTGAACGCAGACGCCTCCACTATTTACCAGCAGGCCAGCGCGCTTGGCTTGAACCTCGTGCAACTGCACGGAAGCGAGACGCCGCAATTCTGCCGCGACATCAAGGCGCAACTACCAGAGGTGAAACTAATCAAGGCATTCAGCATCAAAGACGCAGAGAGCCTCAAGCCGACCGAACAGTACGACGGAATTGTCGATTACTTCCTCTTCGACACCCATTGCCCCGACTACGGAGGCAGCGGCCAGACCTTCGACCACCAACTGCTCACCGCCTATTGCGGAAACACGCCGTTTCTGCTCAGCGGCGGCCTCTCTGTCGACAATATCGAGGATATAAAATCTTTCTATCACCCCCAGCTCGCAGGTTACGACCTCAACAGCCGCTTTGAAATCGAGCCGGCGCTAAAAAATCCGCATCTAATCCAGCAATTCATCGACGCAATCACATCAAACACCTAACTTATGAACCGCATCAACCAACTCTTTCAAGAAAAGCAGCACGATATACTCTCTATCTACTTCTGTGCCGGCCACCCTGCCCTCGACAGCACCCTGCCCACGCTCAAAGCCCTGCAAGACGGCGGCGTAGACCTTGTGGAAATCGGCATACCCTTCAGCGACCCCATGGCTGACGGTCCCACCATTCAGGCGGCTGCCACCACGGCGCTCCGCAACGGCATGACCCTGCGTAAACTCTTCGAGCAACTCGAGCAAGCCAGACCCGCCATTCACATTCCCCTGCTGCTGATGGGCTATCTCAATGTAATCTACCACTTCGGTTTCGAGAACTTCTGCCAGCAGTGCCAGAAGTGCGGCATCGACGGAGCCATTATCCCCGATCTCCCCTTCGACCTCTACCTGCGCGAGTATAAACCCATTGCCGACCGCTACGATGTGCGCCTCGTCATGCTTATCACCCCCGAGACCAGCGAGGAGCGCATTCGTCTCATCGACCGGAACACCGATGGCTTCATTTACCAAGTCTCCACCGATGCCACCACCGGCGCACAGCAGACATTTGGCGCCGCCACCATCAGCTACTTCGAGCGCATCAAGGCTATGGAGCTCAACAATCCTACATTGGTCGGCTTCGGCATCTCCAACAAAGCCACACGCGATGCTGCCGCCCAGTACGCCGCAGGCTGTATCGTGGGCAGCAAATTCGTCAAGCTCTTAGAGGAGAGCGAAAGCCCCGTCAAGGCAGTAGAAGCCCTCCGTCAGGCACTCGATGCCTAATCCGCCGTAACCATGCCCGCCCTGCTGCAAGCCCTGCTCGACTTCATCGCGCCGCGCCACTGCTCCGTGTGCGGCAAGCGGCTTGCAGCAGGCGAGAAAGCCCTCTGCCTCGGCTGCCTGCTCCACATCAATGTATCCGACTTCGCCCTCGGCGAGGCAGGCAATGTTCTTGAGCGCACCTTCTGGGGCAAAGCGCCCATTATTCGCGCCGCCGCCTTCATGATTTACGACAACCACAGCCCGCAGCGCAACCTCGTGCTCGATCTCAAGTACCACAACCGACCGCGCGCAGGCTTTCATCTTGGTTTGCTCCTTAGCCGCAGACTGATAGACAACCATTTCTTTGACGGCATCGACCTTATCGTGCCAATCCCCATACCCGTCCTTAAGCACCTGCATCGTGGCTACAACCAGAGCGAGCAACTCGCCGCAGGCATCAGCAAAGCCACAGGCATTGGCGTAAACACCAAGATAGTCCGCCGTCGCCCTTACCGCACCAGCCAGACGCGGCTATCAGCCGTCGAGCGTACCAAAAATGTGAGAGACACTTTTTTTCTGCATCGCGCCGACAACCTTCAGGGCAAGCACTTCCTTATCGTCGATGATGTCATCACCACCACAGCCACCGTCCGCGAGTGTGCCCGCACCCTCGCCGCCATACCCAATGTCAAGATTTCCGTACTCGCCCTCGCCGTCAGCAAAAACCTCATCGCCAATATCCGCAAAAGCAATCCGGAAGAAGAAACATAAAATCTCACACCTCTTTCGTAAGCAATCAAAAGATTTTCTTTACTTTTGCTCAAAATAAAGAATAGTTAGCAAGAACTACACCAACAATGGAGCGACTATCAATCATTGCCGCTACCGACCAAGGCAATCTCACTGTCGGCCTCCAGTTTAGCGACGACACGACTCAAACTATTGATGTCGGAGCATTCATTCGTTGCTACCCACACCTGCAGTACAACAAGTATCTTGATCCGCTCAAATTCAGTCGTTTTCATCTCGAGAACGGCAACATCGTCTGGGGCAAGAATTGGGACCTCATTTTCACAATAGAACAATTCCACATCGACAAAATCTTTTAGCGATACACGATTGTCATTTACACTATAACATTTCCCTTTATATCTAACACGAATTCAAGCAGTCATATAACTATAAAGAATAGGAAGATAACTTTTGTTATCCTCCTATTCCCGTTTTAATTATATTTAATCGTTTCTTTTCCTTTTTACTGAGTTCTTTCTCTTCTTGTAATAATAGTTTTGCACCTCGTTTATCAAGACAAGCATATTTATCCGCATTTCTGTAGCATTCAATAGCTTTTAGAACATTATTTTCGTGTGTACAATAATATTCTCCCAGATTGCAATATACAGCAGGTATTTGTTCGGCTATAGCTTTCCAAATTTTTGCTGCATCGTCTATCTTTTCGTCTGCATCATACTGCAAAGAAAGTATATATCCTGCAAAGAAATTACCTTCACCCATTTCCTTACTCAATATTTCCACAAAACTTACAGTATCTTTTTCTATTTCAACACAAATAATAGCATTGAACACTTTCCCTGCTTGTGGTGATACTTCTAAAAGTTTTTCTTTTATCACTTCTGCGTCTTCTTTGTCACTTCCTCTTAAATCCATAAAAGCATTAAATATTAACCTATCTACATCATTCTCGGGCAATGATGTAATATATTCATCAAGCAGATTACCTTCGCCATACATGTTGGCATTTTTCAACATAAGCATCATCATCGGGAAGTTCTGTTTTACCCCAAGCCCTTTATGATAACACTTAGCTAATTTTACATAAGCTTTCGCATTCAGCATTCGCGCCTCACTGATGTATATCTGTACGCTATCATTCCAATTTTGAGCATTTACTACGCACACCAGCAGCAACAACAATAAAATCAACAATGGTCTTTTCATTTTTTGCAAATATTTTATCCTACTTTTTTACGGTTGAAATTTATGCAAAGAAGTTACTAAAACTTTTCATAATAAGCCTTTTCTCATAGAAAATGTACTCTCTGTTATTACAATACCACTACTTCTAACAATTAAACAATAAACTTAAACTCATAATTAATTATACTTGATTAATTTCACACTATGTTTCTGTAAATCCACCAAAGTATTATAGTAATTAAATAAATAGTTATGATACTTCTATGCAACAGTACTTTGATCACTTTATAACCAATCTTTAATCCTATAAACCTCGCACACAAAAGAACAATAAGCCATGGAGATATTATTATAAGGAATGGATTATAATCAAATGCGCTTTTTATGTTACCTTCAAGCAGTTGATGCAAAGCGCGTTGGCTTCCACAACCAGGGCATTGAAGCCCCGTCAGTTGAAGGAATATACATTTAGGGAAATAATGACATTCCGCAGGATTCCATACAGAATATACAATTCCTATAAGTATGATTAGTGTAAACATCAACAACCGCTTTCTTTGCATATTGTCAACCATGGTTAGTCGTATACATATTTTTTGAGTTCAATTTGAAAGTTACTACAGGTTACGTGTGCATTGCCATTACATTTATCGCATATTCTTCCTGGCATTTCAGGCTTCCCGTTGTCTCTTGGTCCAAAACCTGGTTCTTGCCATCCATTCCGACACCTATCGCATTCAACCATAATATGTTTACCATATCCATGACAAGTTGGACACTCTATATACTTCCAGTGTCCTGCCCGAATCTGTTCGTGCGATTGAACTCTGGGAGTTGACGACTCTGTTACATAACTTTTGTCATCATCTGTATTGAACATTTTCACTCCATCTTCAAGTTCCACTACTTCCTCAATGTACTCTGTGAGATATTCTTCACCTTCCGAATATAGGTTCCAATCGTAGTCAGAGTAGTGATATTTTGTCGTATAAATTCGGGTTGCCATATATTTGCCCGACAAGTTGAAAATTCTTATTCTTATTATATGCTCTTGATTATCTTCATCGTCTTGATTATAGTCTTGTGTTATGTCTTTTCCTGTACAAATAGCATCTCTCGCAACTTCCATCCATGTATCATCACTGGGCCTAATCAATATACAACCACCATCACGGTCATATATTTTCGTGTGGTTATGATAGTCTTTTGTAAAAAGTGTTTTACCGGAAATCCTGTTTTGGTAGATTTCCCACGCATCATCAAAGACAACACGTCCCAAAGCCGTGCGGATTTGAATTTGTCTGCTAAATGGACTTTTTACTCTTACAAAACCATTGCCCATATCCTGAGCCACATAATCAGAAATTAAGAAAAGTATGAGAACTATTAATGATATTATATGTGGAATAAATAATAGCGAGAATATACGCAAACATTTTTTACATAAAAAGACTATAATAACAATCAACAATAACAACAATAATACACAGAGTATCGTAACATACACCCCATCAGAATGAAGCACACCAACGACATAAGGTGATATCCATATGCCATACAACATTAGCATAGTGGCTGCTATAAGTATTGCAACCATAACTACAATTTTCTTTAGCATATTTTATCAACTAAAAAAAATCCCAAAAATAAACATTACAAGAAATGATAGAATGGTCGATACAACACCAACACCAACTGTAACAAATGTCCATATTTTTGCTTTTTTCAATGCTTCTTCGGCTTCGTTGTATTTCCCCGCATACCAAAGTTGATCTACTTTGTTTGCATAAACTATTGCAACAATGCCAAACGGCAAGCAACAAAGAACTGTTGACAAGACTGCCCAAAGCAAAAAATTGTCAGGCTTAACGGATTTGGATAATTTTTCTTCCATTTTTTACATTTTGCGCATGCCAGATTCCAAGATGCATGCAAATTTTTATTCAAAAAAGTGGAACTACTATTCACTATCAAATACGAGATCCAGCAATACTATCTATATTACAGCAAACAAAATAGCCACACATTTAAGAAGATCATTCCGTTAAGTACATTAATCTTATGTAAGTCTATTGCGACCGCTCCAAGACAGATGAGATTTTGCAGATTTCGCATTTAGGATAATGTCAGTCTTTTTTGTTAAAGTTAGAGCCATAAAAACATGCAACAACACTTTTGCGCACTTGAAACTCGGTGCAAATATACTAAAACTTTTCATAAAAGGCATCATTTACACAGAAAAAACTACTTACGATTACAACGCATCATCTCACTATCAATAAATAAAAATCGTTTTTTGCTATTTTTACACAAGTTACAATAGGACTAAACTATTCTTTCTTATCTTTGCCAGCGGAGTATGAAACACCTATCCGCCAACATATGCGAGCAATTAGTGAACAAGTTGCGGACAAACCACACCTTGTGAGCCTACGATGCGTCCTCCATAAAGGATATACCCGACAATTATTCTCGTAGAGCTCGTTGTGCTCCACCTTTACATCGACAAATAGTGTGGCATCGTGCAGCAAATAAGTATTTGCAGCATTAATTCTGCACAGCCCCACACAAATCTTCGCAATATATCGCGCGCATTGTGCTGCATATCGCGTAAACTGCACGCATAGTCGCACAAATTGCACATATAGCCGTGCAATTTGTGCTAAACATCGTGCGCGCCAATTTTTTGCGCCTTCGCGTCGCGCAAAAAGTCCATCTCGCGGCACAAAATGTCGTTCTCGTGCAATAATTCATATATGATTTTTCAAAAATTCATATACGAATTTTCAGGAATTTATATATGAATTTCCGAGAATTTATATATAAATTTTTAAACTTTGACGGCTTATGATAAAATTTCCACGACATTTCTGCGCGCGGAGGCTCTAAAATCGTGCGCGATGGGGGGGGGTACAAACGAGAAGAACGATATTTCCTGCCGCAAGAACAACATTTACAGATATACTCACGACATTGTTTTCCGTACACTTGCTGATAAAATTTGCTAATACAACACTTGGCAAAGAATGCACGGTTTGGCGTTCAAGCAAATAGGAATATTCATCAATTTTGAGGGCTACATAAAAAATGCGCAGCATTGAAGTTGAGAGAACATGACTTCAATGCTGCGCACGGATTTCAACAAATTCTGCTTCCTCGGTATAAGAAAAATCTCTACTGTGAAACACTAAAATTTTGCCGGCAAAACGGAGCGTGAGCTACTTCGACGGCACGAAACTCTCGTAAGTTCCATCGTTGAAGAAGACACGAATTTCCTTGACTTCGCGTTTTTTGTAGTCAATATTATTCGCAGCTGCAATAGGGGCGTTCATAGGTTGCTGCGCCTGCTCATTGCGCGCTGCGCCGGCAGCATTTGCTCGCCGCGGCTGCTGGAACGGTATCACATCGGAGGGCATCGACTCCGGCTGCTCAAACAACGATGCGGCGATGCCGGCACCCTGTGCTGCGTCGCCCTCAGCAGGAGGGGAGAGGAGAGGAGTGTCGTCAGCTGGGTCACTGTCTTTTTTGACATACATGTCGCCCTCGCCAAACATAAGCCAATTAATGTTGATGTCGGGGAACGCCTTGTGAATGCCATGCACATGATTGCTGGTCGGCTGAGTTCTGCCAGTGTAAACGCTGGACAATGATCCGGGGGCGAGACCAATCATTTTTGCAAAGTCTTGCTGCGACAAATTTGCCGCGTTTTGTATCATTCTTATCCTGTCTTTCATAGTCGTGTTGTCGGGGCTCGCTACAGCGATGCCGATTTTTAGCAATTTTTTCTGGTTTGCAAAGTTAAATTAAAGATTTCAAACTGCAAAGAGGTTTCAGTTTTAATTTTTTGTTGGCGATTTTTAGGTTTGCGAAACTGCATTTTGTTTCTTGCATCTCAAACTTTGGCGTATTTAGATTTGCATATCAAAACCGACAAACGAGATTGAAAACAGGCCGTAACCTTTAATCTCTCATATTAAGCTAATTTGCTGGTCTATTTTCGCTTATGCGCACGACAAGAATAGGAATCACTACCCTCGTAAGGCTTTTTATTGCATCTTGCAGGCTCATTTGTAACTTGCACTACAACAAGAACGAATATTTTACTGATATTTAAGGTTATAATAAAGTTTTTTCTGGCATTAACATTTTGATTGCGTTTTCAAAATTCGCGCGTTTGATTTTCAAAATTACGCATTTTTAATCTGCAAATCGTATCTTGCATGGGGATTGCTGACCGTTTGTGCTTTTGTGTTGTATTCTTTTGTTTTGTGTTTTGATTTCGTTATTCGCAAAACGAAATGTTAAAAATCGTTTAGCACATCTCGTGTCATTCTTGCGAGGCGAAATTTTCGGAATTTTGCGTTCTGTCAGAGCATTCTGCGAGATAGAAAAATCCACGCAAATCTCAGCGCTCGGAAAATGCGCTAAAGCCCCGATTTCATCGGAGAAAGACGCCCAAAAAGTGTGTCTGCGAACTCCGCAGTTTTAGAAAAAGATGGTGGGAATTTCACTAATTTCTCCCCTATCGGAGATACGAAATTAGTGCAGAATGAAAAAAACAAGCTGCTTGAGCAACTCTCCGTTGGGCACTTTGGAACCTCCAAAACCCTTGGACTTCTCATCAATGTCGCGAATGACCGACAAAATTGAAAGAACCTTTGCCGCGGAATAGTTGCGCATCGCAGGAAAGATATTGCGCTCCACCTGCCAGTCCTTGATACCTAAATATTGAGCCACGGAAATCTTATCTTTGCCCGGAGCATAGTAGGCGATCATCAGCTGGGAGAACAAACGGAACAGGGAAGGCAGTACGACCTGTATGGGATTCTGCTTCGGATTATCGTCAAAATACTTCGCAATCTGGAAAGCCTTAAAAGAATCCTTGAGGATTAGCGCATTCTGAAATTCATAGATGTTGAAGTCCTTGCTGATACCTATGTGGCGCTCCACAAGTTCGGGCGTGATGTTGCGCACCTCAGGGGTGAGAGAGTTGATGAGTTTGGTCATCTCGCCATATAGGCGCGTGAGGTCATTGCCAATGGAGTCGGCGATGAGGCTCACGGATTTTACATCAGCAGTATATCCGTTCTGACGGAAGAAAGAGCTGATGATGCCGGAGAGTTGATTTTCCTTCACCTTCTGCGACTCAAAGACCACACCTATCGCTGCGGCTTGAACCATAAATTTCTTGCGTCCGTCAAACTTGCCGGCTTTGTTCACGAGCACCAGCACTGTGGTGGGCTGCGGATTTTGCATGTAAACCGCCAACTCCTCGATGTCCTTGAGCTCGTTGGCGTTCCTCACGAGGACTACCATTCTATCGCCCATAGGAAAACTGCGCGCAGTGTTAATAACTGCGTTGGCAGTGGTGTCGGCTCCATAATAGGTGGTGAGGCAAAAGTCGCGCTCCTCCACAGGGAGGGCGTTGTCGAGAATAGCGTCGGTGAGCTGGTCGATAAAATACGGCTCATCGCCCATCAGCACATAGACAGGCTTGAAATTGCGGGACTTGACGCTCCTCATTATTTCCTCGTAGCTCATTTCTTTTGCCATTATGCGAATTTGTCGTATTTTTGCAGCGACTCTATCTCGCGACACGACACTATAATTTGCAAAAGTAACAAATGTTTTCCTTAAAGCTGCCTTCCATAGAGGCAAATCTAAGAAAAGAGGGAGAAAAAACGCTTATTTTCGACTCTTTGCGCAAGCGATATGTGGCTTTGACACCCGAAGAGTGGGTCAGGCAGCACTTTGTGAGCTATCTAATCAGCCAACTCCACTACCCTGCCGCGCTTATGGCGAACGAAATAAGCATCACGCTCAACGGCATGACACGCCGCTGCGACACGGTGGTCTATAGCCGCGACCTCGAGCCCCTTGCCATCATCGAATACAAGGCTCCGTCGGTCAGCATCAGCCAAAAAGTATTCGAGCAGGCCATTGCATACAATCATGTCTTGCGCGTACCTTATATAATAATGAGTAATGGACTCATGCACTACTGTTGCCACATCGACTATGCGCAAATGTCCTCCGAGTTCCTCCGCGAGCTCCCCGACTACGCTACTCTGAGCCGCAACGACTGACAAAACGATACTCCTGCCTACCCTACTATTTGCGCAGGCATATCTTCAAACAAAACTTACGGCACAAACTGTCATATTGCAGTTTGTGCCGTAAGTTTTAACGATGATTATCAGAGCTCAGCTCCCCTATTCGAGATTCTTCTTTATATTTTCCACAATGTATCTCACATCTTCATCACTCACGCAGGGACCGGAGGGGAGGCAGAGACCGCGTTTGAACAAACTCTCTGACACGCCGTT
>JAFLUU010000031.1 GCA_022508585.1 Prevotellaceae bacterium
ACGACATTTCTGCAAATTTCCACGACATTTTAACGCGCGCGGAGGCGCTAAAATCAAACACGCACGACATTTTTATAAACTTCAACGAGGTTTAGCAAAATGCGATGGGGCTTAGGTGCGACAAGAGCGATGTTTGATATAGCGAAACAGATGTTTCATACAAGCACACAAGGTTGCCGCAACGAGTGGACATAGAAACAAACACGGAGCGCTGTAATCAGCGCTCCGTGTACAATATTCGGATTTATAAACAGGACTTGCCTTAAAGGCGGCTAATCCATGCGTGCCTCGTAGTCGGCGTATGTAAACTGGCGGAGGAGTTGCAGCGTGCCGTCTGTGCGTTTCAGTGCGATAGAGGGGTGATGCACTCCGTTAAACATATTGGTCTTTACGGTGGTGTAGTGTATCATATCCTCGAAGATGATTTCGTCGCCCACTTCGAGGGGCTTCTGAAAGCGCCAATAGCCCATATAGTCGCCGCTGAGGCAGCTGCAACCGCCAAAGCGGTAAGTCACAGGGTCTTTGACGCGATTGTCATTGCTCTCCAAGTGAAGCGTTTCCGCGCCGCGCACAGTCGGCCAATAGGGCATCTCCAAACAGTCGGGCATGTGGCAGGTGAAGCTGACATTGAGGATTGCCGTCTTAATGCCGGCGTTCTCCACTATGTCCACCACGCGACTCGTGAGATAACCCGTTTGCCAAAGAAAGGCGGAGCCGGGCTCCATAATGAGACGGAGATTGGGGTGCAACCTGTGCAGCCGCTCCGTGCAGCGCAGCAGCACATCTACATCATATCCCTCGCGCGTCATCAGATGGCCGCCGCCCATATTGAGCCACTCGACCTTATCCAACAAAGCGCCGAACTTCTCCTCTACGCTCTCCAGCACATTCTCCAACGCCGTGGCATCGTTCTCGCAAAGACAATGGAAGTGCAGCCCCAGTCCTAAGGACTGTTTTTTGTCTAAGTCCAGCTGAAAGCCACCGCCGGAAGGCGCATAAAAAGTGTCCTGAGGACACCCGAAGCGGCTGCCGGGGGCACAAGGGTTGTATAGTTCGGTCTCTATCTCGGAATATTCGGGATTGATGCGCAGACCGACGGAGATAGGATGCCCGTCAGCGCTCTGCTCAAACGCGCGCACCATAGGAAGAAAGCGGTTGAGCTGCGAAAAAGAATTAAAAGTGATATGGCTGGAATAGCGCAGAATGTCGCCAAAAGTATGCTCCTCATACGCCGGCGAATAAGTGTGCGTCAGTCCGCCGAAATGCTCCGCCGAGAGGCGCGCCTCGTAAGGCGAAGAAGCCGTGGTGTGGTCTATATACTCGGCGATGATAGGAAACACGCGCCAGTTGGCGAAAGCCTTGAGGGCCAGAATGATTTCTACTCCGGCCCTCGCGGCTATATCACGGATAAACTGCAAATTGTGGCGCAGCCTATCCTCTTCGATTACATAACAGGGGTTTTGCCAACTCATCGGGCTACATTATGCCGCGAGCGCGCAGCTCCTGCTGCCACTTCCATGCGGAAGCCAATGCGTCTTTAAGCGTTGCTTCCGCCTTCCAGCCGAGCACCTTGTTAGCCTTGTCCACATTGCCCCACACCTGCTCGATGTCTCCGGCGCGGCGACCGACAACCTTGTAAGGCAGCTTGACACCCGTAGCCTCCTCGAAAGTCTTAATCAGACCGAGCACGGATTCTCCGTGGCCGGTGCCGACATTAAACACATCTACAGCCTCCTGCTGAGCACCGTCGAGGATACGCTTCATGCCGGCGACATGAGCCTTTGCAAGGTCAACAACATATATGAAGTCGCGGATGCACGAACCGTCGGGAGTGCTGTAGTCATCGCCAAAGACGCTCAGCTCTTTGCGAATACCGATTGCCGTTTGAGTAAGGTAGGGAATCAAATTTGCAGGCACGCCGTTGGGAAGCTCGCCGATGATAGCTGACGGGTGCGCGCCGATGGGGTTAAAGTAACGCAACAAGATTGCCTTGTAAGGCGCGCCGGCGCGAGCGTTGTCGTGGATAATCTCTTCGCAAATCTGCTTGGTGTTGCCGTAGGGCGACTCCGCCACTTTGATTGGCGCCTGCTCGGTTACGGGCAGGTTCTCGGGGTCGGGCTGGCCGTAGACGGTGCAGGAAGACGAGAAGATGATTCCCTTGACATCGTACTTGGGCATAAGCTCCAGCAAGTTAATCAATGAGTTCAGATTGTTGCGGTAATAAAGCAGCGGCTTCTCCACTGACTCGCCCACCGCCTTGCTTGCTGCAAAGTGGATGATGCCGCAGATTGCCGGATACTTCTTAAACACACCCTCCAAGGCGGGATAGTCAAGGCAGTCCACCTTTTCAAAAGCGGGGCGCACGCCTGTGATTTTCTCGATGCCGTCTACTACATCGGCGTTGGAGTTAGAGAGATTGTCGATGATTACTACATCATAGCCTGCGTTGATTAGCTCAACGGTGGTGTGGGAACCGATAAAGCCGGTGCCACCCGTAACAAGAATCGTCTGTTTCATGATAAATATGGTTTTAAGTAATAGTAATTTCGTTGGGATTTGTGGACTTCTCCTTCTTGCGAAGAGTTTCTTTGTGCAGAATAGAGCGAATATGCACCTGCTGAGGCAACGACCACACGACACTCGCAAAAGCCAGCAGCCCCACGCACACCACAATCAGGCCATATCGCAAGACGGGCAGCCAAGTCGGCAAATCAATGACCTCCTCCTGCACCGTAGCGCGCTGACGATTAAGAAAAGCGTACTCCAATATCGCTTCGCCGAAGAGAAAAACAATCGAAGCCTCGAGCAAAAACAAAACAGCGATAGCCCAAAGTATCGCCATGACGCCATAATAGCGTCGCACGAGCCCAAAACCGTTTTTCATGCCGCGCAAGAGCGGCATATCGTGGGCTGTTTCCAAATAACTCTGCACAATTCCCGCCACAGGGGGAAGAATAAATAATGCAACGACAGCAAAAGACAAAAAAACATAAGACTTCACCTCAAGCGCCAGGGGTAAATAACAAAGCAGGTAAGCAATAATCCAAACGGCCACGAGCGGCAGCCAAGTCCGCACGCTCATCTTCGCAATCTTCACGACATTTCGCCCAAAGCTCATGCTAATATGCTCCGCAGGCTGCTCCATTGACCGAAGATAGTCGAGCTGAGTCATTCTCATCATCGAGAACACATAAAGGAGCATCGCGCCGAAGATTATGTCGATGCCGATTTCACGAAAATCGATGCCGAAAAAGAAAAAACTCGAGCGCATTGCCCACCATGCCAAGCAGATTATTCCGCAAATCAAGCACGGTAGCCATAACAGCCTCAGAAAAGCGCCGAAACGCCTCACCCAAATTCGCCACGCCAACGCGAAACTGCCAGAAAACCTCCGATTTTCTGCATCTAAGCGCAACCGTTCTGTATTATCTCCCCGTTTTAGAACAGCCATCCTTTCTTCTTCTTTTTCCGACCGCTGTCTTCGGATTGCAAAGCAGGGTTAAGGGTTTCATAAGAAAGGTTGTTGGTTATCATATTGTAGATTGTACCCCAATCAGGCAGGCCGCCGACGTTACGATCATCGATATACATATCGCATTTTACCTTCGGGCTGCGCTCTTCGACCTTAATATCTTGCTCTGCGTAGTCGGAGTTTACTGACCAGAACTCGAGGCCGCGCTCTTTGCACCAGTCAACGGCTTCTTGAAGGGTTTCTCCATGCCTAATAGTCCAAAGGATTAAACGATGTCCGTCCTGAATGAGACGTTTCAGCGTATCCACGGCAAAAGGAATCTCTCTACCAATTTGAGGGTACTTGTGCTCGACGATAGTACCGTCGAAATCCACAGCTATAAGCATAATTTTTTCAGTGTTTAGCGTTAAATATTTTATTTTATAAGCTCTGTTTGCGTCGTTAAGCGTTCATCTATTCCACCAACTTCTGCTCCTGCAATTTTTGAACGAAGGCAGCCACATCATGAGCGGCGATGTCGTGCGTAGTGTCATACTCGGCGAGCAGAGCATCGGTAAGGCTGTCCACAGTGAAGTCGGCTTTTTCGGCTTCGCGCCAGAGGAAAGCACCAGTCTCGTTAAGATGAATGATAGAGTCGAAATTAACATTCTCTATCCCGCACGGAATTACTACATTCTCGCCGCATACATCGCGAAGCTCAAAGTTTGGTTTCAATTTCATGGTCGTATATTGACTATTATATATAATATGGTTTAATAAATTCTCTTATTTCTGCAAAAAGGGCATCCTGCGATACACAGCCAACAGATAACGGCGCATAGGCCTGAGGCGCGTCCACACAAAGGAGTAGGCGCGCCAAGTAAAGCCGTCGAGACTGTAGCGATGCTCGTGGCTTTTGCGCAAAATGTCGGTAACTTTGGCCATAATGTCCTGCTTATGGCAGTGTTCAAGGTCAAGATTGCCGTCGCCGCGCAGTATGCACTGCCCTGTGGTCTCGTCCATTTCTGTAAGGCGGTGAATGACATAGCTTTTCTCCACCGTGCGCGCCAGAACCACATCGCCCACCTTAATATTGTCGGGCTTGGCGAGGATAACCTTGTCTCTGCCGTCCTCAATGAAGGGGCGCATACTCCGTCCCCTCACAGTCATGCGCACAGTGTGGCCCTCGCTAATCAGCTTGCCCACCTCGGGTATCAGCAATTCGTTATCTATGGTTTTAGCCGCAATCATGCTTCGTTATTTTGAAACGGCAATTGTGTCATGGCTGAGCCTGGCGGCAGCTTCGTCGGGCAGACACTCTAAATGATAGACGCCGCGCAAGGTAATAACCTGCTCAATTGTGCGCATAATCTCGGCGTAGCTGCCGCGGTCCCAAATCATTACGCTACACGAGCACAGCAGCGACGAAAGAGCCACAACCACGTTCTCACGACCGATCTTATTGTAAGGTTTCTGCTCCAGCATTACCAAAGCGCCCACCTCGGCGCTCTCTTGGCGGTAGCAGGGGGTCTTGCCGCTCCACGGCGAGCCGTAGACCACGACCTTTCCGTCGCGTACTCGCAGCACGGGGTTATCATCGTTGAGCAGATGATAGCCATCGAGGTGGCGTAGCCATAAAGAGGAGTGTGTACTTTTGCCAGTGCCGCTCTTGCCGAGGAACATATAGGCACTACCGTCCTTTGCAACCACCGACGAGTGCATCATCAGCGTGTCATGATAAGCAGAGGAGAAAGCGTAGGCAATCATCAGCATATTATTGAAGCCAAAGTCCTTCGTAGCTTTACTATTATCGTGCAGGCAGACACGATTGCTGCCGAAGCGCGGTGCAGACTGCATCGTGGCAGCCAGCTGGCCGTCGCAAGAATATATCTTGAAGATATATCCTCCGGAATTGCCCTCAGAACCGTCGCTTTCATACTGATAGACGTCCTGACGATAGCCGAGATCCTCAAAAGAGCCCAACAACTTTGCGCCGTCGGCGGCAATCGGTTCACCATTCACGACCATAGAAAGCAAAAGTCCGTCATCGCTGTCAGGAACGTCCTGCACAAAAGGATGATAATTGGTCGGTAATTCCAATAAACTCGTGTCCAACACAAGTTTTACCGTAAAATCGGCAATATTAAGATATATCGTCTCCATTTTATCTATCATCAACAGTCTTCATATCCTCGCCGACATTAGTATAGATATGCTCCGTAGCAATACGGCGGTACTCAAATCCGTCGGCGGAGACCAGACGCACACCTT
Organism: Prevotellaceae bacterium; assembly: GCA_022508585.1. Classification (GTDB taxonomy): domain Bacteria; phylum Bacteroidota; class Bacteroidia; order Bacteroidales; family Bacteroidaceae; genus UBA6382. Next base: position 5,723 of record JAFLUU010000031.1, read on the forward strand.
TGCGCTTCTTAACCTTGCGACACACAGCGGCGAGCTTACGTTCGGCCTTCTTTTCGGAAGAAAAGATAAAGGTAGAGCAAAGATAACCCTTAAACCCGTGTCCGTCGAGGAAGTTGCGGTAACTGTCAGTGTACAGGTCGAGTCCAAGAGGTGTCCTGGTGTTCTCATCGTAGGCCATGCTGTCTACAGGCGCCACCATCGTAACCATTGTAACGGAGTCGGCATAGCTCGTGGCCACCCCGAAGAGATAACGCCTGTCAAGCCAGCCTAATTTCTGCACATGAGTAGACACTTCCTCCTTCTCCTTTTTCTGTTCGGCCTTAACCTTTTCCCGTTTGTCCTTCTTGGCCGACGGTTCAGCCACGGCGGCGGCTTTAACGCTTACGCCAACGACCATCAGAGCCAGCATCATTATCAATATGTTTAGCCTGCGCTTCATTACCTTATTTATATATTATAATGTGCAAATATAGCAAACTTTATTCACGCAGCAAAATTCTGATACACTTTACATCATTTTCACACCGCTCAGCGGTGTTTTTACGCGGCTCCGCCGGCAGCCCTAAGGACTGTTTTAATATCTTCTGCTCTTGACTTAAGCAACATACACAGCCGTGCGGCGCGAGCCCACATTGCGGACAACGCCGTTTGCTTTCAGCTGATGGAGCAGCCTATAAGCCGAGCTCTTAGACAGACGAGTCCTCTCCACGAAATCATTAGTCAGGAATGACCCTTGCTCGTCGAGCAGCTCGCGTGCCACAGCCTCAGCCTCGTCAGCAGTCATCTTGCGCGGAGAAGAAACACCGTGATGCAGCAACTCGAACTTCACCTGCTCCAGCGTCTGGCGCAGTATCCCGTCGGGAGTGAAGCGCACCTGCGAGACACGGGGCTCATCGAGCGTCAATTGACCGTTCCTGCCCTTCTTAATGCCGCCGGACATTTTCAGAGAGAAGGTGCCGAAGCCGTCGAGCTTCACCGTGTGGCCGTCAGAGAGCTGCTGCGCCAGCAGTTCAGCCATACCGGCGAGCACCATGCGCGCCTGCGCCGCTCCAATCTGGCAGTTGCTCAGCAGTTTGTTCATAAACTCTTCAGTAGTAACAGTGTTGTAGGTCAGCAGGGCGGGAAACAGCGTACCATCTTCGTTCTGCCCTACCTTGTTGCTCTTTCTGATGTAACATTTCAACATAATACAGTATTTTTTAAGGTTAACAATCTTCTATTTGCAGTCGGCAACATTCCTTTCGTTCATCTCGCCGCACGATACATCGTTCTCTACTGCAAAATTAGCAACAAACGGAGGCGAATGCAAGTTTTCGCGTCATTTTCTTGACCAAGAAGTTCAAATTTCTTGGTCAAGACGCATTCGGTTCTTGACCAAGACGCGCAAACACCTTGACCAAGGTGTTCTGAAAACGCCGCTGTTTCGATTGGCGAGATGGGCTTTTGGCGCCGTGAGCACGATGTTTGGCGCAAGATTGCGGACTTTTCGCACCGGCAGGTGGAGATTAGGGGCAGTTTTAACGATAAAACTCGCAGAAATGCCAATTATTCGAAAAATACTTACTATCTTTGCTACAACGAGATTGCGCGTAAGTTCGGGTGGGCTTGTATTTTATAACTGCACCTGCTTGCTATGCGGAATAAACACTCTTATAATTCTTAGATTATGACACCACGACAATTTGCTGAGCAGTATGTGAATTATTTCGGCGAGGCTGCAATGCTGCCCGTAGCGTTATGCTACACCGATGCTCCGAAAAATGAGCCACGTGTCATTAAAGGGTGTATGTTCAAGCAGTTTCATCGCTTATTTAAGGGGGAGACCATAACATTAGATGCCACAAGCATAACCTGCGGAGGTGGAAAGCTATACTCCGGCATGGGAACGATGCCGGAGCGTATTTACAGCTTTATCTCCGAATACGAACGCTACAAGTCCGACCCCGAAACGGCAAAGAAATCTGTGGCGCAGATAAATGCGCAACGAGCAAGCAAACCTTATCTGAACTTTATCCGTGTGGATAAATTAGAGTCGTTCCAAGATGTTGAGGGCTTGTTGTTCTTTGCTACGCCTGACATCCTTTCGGGTCTATTTACATGGGCGAATTATGACCAAGCGGACATCAATGCTGTGCAAATGCCGTGGGGCTCGGGCTGCTCGGCAACAATAACTGCACTTGTCAATGAGAACCGATGCGGTGGCAAGCACTGCTATCTCGGTATGCTCGATGTCTCAGCGCGTCCGTATTTCAAACAGGACATATTAACTTTCGCCATACCGATGAGCCGTTTCTCGGAGATGAGCAAGACTTTCGGGCAATGCTGCTTGGCTGGCGCACCGGCTTGGTTAAAAGTAAAGAAAAGGATAAATGCTATTTAACCGCCGAGGTATATAACGATTTTGAAAACATAAATAAACATTATATCTACAATGAACAAATTTTTAGTGATTGCCGCTGCCATGATGATGGCTGTTTCGGTTGCCAAGGCACAGAATGAGTACACCGTGAAACTCAATGAAGAGCAGGTGAAGGAGCTGCGCTCCAAGATTATCAGTGAACACGAGAAAAATCGCGCCAACACGATAGACTGGGCGCGCTTCTCGCGCTACGCAAACAGTAACAAGCAAATCACACAGCGGCCTTTAGCCGTGCTGATGGGCAATTCGATAACGGAAGGTTGGGCAGAGAAGGACGGCGAGTGGCTCAAAGAGCACAACATCGTGGGGCGCGGCATCTCGGGACAGGTGAGCAGCCAGATGTTGGTGCGCTTCCGCCAAGATGTGATAGAGCTTAAGCCGCAGAAGGTGGTTATCCTTTGCGGCATCAACGACATTGCCCGCAATCAGGGCGTGATCTCTGTGGAGAATGTGATGCGCAACATCATCTCTATGGTCGAATTGGCCAAGGCCAACAAGATACAGCCCTATCTCTGCTCCGTTACGCCTGCCAAGCGCATCGGTTGGCGCCCGGAGGTGAAGGACACGCCCGAGCAGATAAAGAAACTCAACGAGCTTATCATCGCTTATGCCAAGGAGCAGAAGATTCCCTACATCGACTACTACTCCAAGTTAGTCGCCGAGGACGGCGAGTCGATGATTGCCGCCTATAGCGGCGACGGTCTCCACCCTAACCTCGAGGGTTACAAGGTGATGGAGGAAGTGCTGCTCAAAGCGCTCGGCGTGAAAGAGAAAACGAAATAATTTTTACGACATTATGGACAACTTTGTTGTTTCCGCCCGCAAGTACAGGCCGCAACGGTTTGAGGATGTGGTGGGTCAGCAGTCGATTGCCGACACTCTCAAACTGGCTATCAAGAATCAGAAATTGGCGTCGGCCTATCTGTTCTGCGGCCCCCGCGGTGTAGGCAAGACCACCTGCGCCCGCATCTTCGCCAAGACTATTAACTGCCTTGACCCCCACGCTGACGGCGAGGCGTGCGAGCAATGCGACAGCTGCCGCAGCTTTAACGAACAGCGCTCCGTCAATATTCAGGAGCTCAACGCGGCTGCCAACAACTCGGTGGAGGATATACGCGCCATCATCGACCAAGTGCGCATTCCGCCGCAGCTGGGCAAATACAAGGTGATTATTCTGGACGAGGTGCACATGCTCTCGCAGGCTGCCGGCAACGCTCTGCTCAAGACACTGGAGGAACCGCCCTCGTATGTCATCTTTATCCTCGCCACCACCGAGAAGCAGAAGATTATGCAGACCATCTTGAGCCGCTGCCAGATCTTTGACTTCAACCGCATGGAGATTGCCGACATCGTGAGCAACCTGCGCATGATTGCCGACAACGAAGGCATCACGGCTCACGACGATGCGCTCAACCTCATTGCCCAAAAGGCCGACGGCGGTATGCGCGACGCACTCTCGGTATTCGATCAGGTCAACAACTTCGCGCAAGGCAACATCACGCGCGAGAGTGTGCTGCAGTGCATCAACGCTTTGGACAGCGAGTACTACTTCCGCATGACCGACCTGCTGGTGGAGCACAATGTGGTGGAGAGTATGGTGCTGTTCAACGACATTGTGAACAAGGGCTTCAGCGGTGGAGTCTTTATCGGCGGCATGGCGAGCCACCTGCGCGACCTGCTGATGAGCCGCGAGCCGGCAACGATGCCGCTGCTGAACACTTCCGACGAGCTGAAGGCGCGTTACTCCGAGCAGGCGCGCAAATGCAGCGTCAAGTTCCTCTATCACGCTATCCGCATCTGCGACCGCTGCAGCAACGAGTACAAGACTTCCTACAACAAGCGGCTTTCGGTGGAGCTTACCCTCATAGAGGCCGCGCAGCACGACGATGACGACCCTGCCGGGGCGGGGCGCCGCCCTGCGAAGAAGTTAAAACCCCTATTCAGCAGTCCTAAGGACTGCCCTGCGCCCAAGTCCGACAGCGGACACAGCGTGCGCACGCAAGAGAGCGAGCCTAAGCCCGCTACGGTCAAAGTAGAGAACCAAAAGGAGAACAAAACATTCCGTCCGGCAGCGACGGGAAGAATTGGTGCGGGGATTCTGAAAAATGCGTTAGCCAAAGCGCGCACCACAGTTATGGAAAATGCGCCTGCCGCCGTCGTAAAGCCTGCCGCCGGCAGCACTGCGCCGCAAGACAGCGGCACTCCCTCCGACACCAACGACGAAAACATTGCCACCGGGAATATTACCGACGGCGAAAACCCCGGTGAGGAAGAAACCGCCAACGTTTCTGCAGAAAATATCATTATCTTCGGTGATGCCGAGGTGGAAAAGCAATGGGACATCTACGCTGCAAAACTCCAGAACAACGATCCTGTAATGGCCAGCCGTATGCAGGCTATGCCGCTGCAGTGTTTGAACAACTACGTTATTGAAGTGTCTTTGCACAACGACATTGTGCAAAGACAGCTTAAGCAATACCTGCCTCAAATAGAAGATTTCATGCGCAAGGTCTTCAAAACGCACGAAATCACAATTCAAACAAAAGTGCTGCCCGCCGATATTGTAAGGGTTATCACCAATCCTGCCGAACTGATGGCTAAAATGCGCAAGGACAACCCTTATTTCGCCGAATTCGTCGACAAATTAAACCTCAGACCTGCTTAGTATCTTCAGGATACACTATGTCTATAAACGTCTCCTCCGCGTACTGTGCCTACAAATCGTGGTTCAGCAAGCGGAAATGAGCCATTTCTTCATATTTGGTACCCGGACGGCCATAATTGGCGTAAGGATAGATGCTGATGCCGCCTCTCGGTGTAAAAATGCCGGTAACTTCGATGTATTTAGGGTCCATCAGGCGAATAAGGTCTTTCATAATTTTGTTTACGCAGTCCTCATGAAAATCGCCGTGGTTGCGAAAACTGAAGAGATAAAGTTTCAGACTCTTGCTCTCCACCATTCGCTTGTCGGGGAGGTATGAAATGCGGATTTCCGCGAAGTCCGGCTGCCCTGTGATAGGGCATAAAGATGTGAACTCAGGGCAATTGAAACGAACCCAATAGTCATTGTCGGGGTGTTTGTTGTCAAACGCCTCCAACAGGTCGGGATTGTATTGTGTCTGGTACTGAGTTTTTGCTCCGAGAGCCTTCAATCCTTCGTCTTTCCTATCCATTGTTACAGTGTTTTCATTATTTCGTGCTCAGATATTGCTGTAAACCCTCGCGGCGCAGGCGACAGGCTGGGCAATGGCCGCAACCGTCGCCGGAGATGCCGTTATAGCAGGTCAGCGTCTCGGCTCTTACAAGGTCGAGCACGCCCAGACTATCTGCCAGAGCCCATGTTTGGCATTTGTCGAGCCACATCAAGGGGGTGTGAACGACAAACTGCTCGTCCATGGCGAGGTTTAGCGTAACATTGAGGCTCTTGATAAACGCATCGCGGCAGTCGGGATAGCCGCTGAAGTCTGTTTCTCCCACGCCGGTTACAATATGGTTGATGCCGTGCTCACGAGCATAGACGGCGGCGACGCTAAGGAAAAAGAGGTTGCGTCCCGGCACGAAAGTGTTGGGCACTCCTCCCTCGGGCTGGTGCTGATCCATCTCGAGAGTGGTATCGGTGAGCGAATTGCGCCCCAAATGCGCGATGAAGCTGACATCCATTACCTCCCAATCGACATTAGCGATCTTGGCAATGCGCTCAGCCGCCTCGACCTCATTGATATGCTTCTGCCCGTAGGTAAAAGTGATGGCGCAGACTTCCTTAAAGTTCTGCTTTGCCCAGAAAAGACAGGTGGTGGAGTCCTGACCTCCGCTGAAGACGACCAAAGCCTTATCCTTGTTTACTTGCTGCATAGTCTTTGCGTTTTGATTTGCAAAATTAGCGACTTTGTTCCGAACGGGCTGGATGCAAGCCACAAAATGCACGCCATACCTTATTTAATTAAGGATAATTTCGTAATTTTGCGCCTAAATTTGAAATTTATCCGCTCCATGAACATTCTTGAGCTAAGCGAACAAGAAATTTTGAGGCGCAAAAGCCTCGACGAAATCCGCTCTCTCGGCATCGACCCCTACCCTGCCGCCGAGTTCCCCACCAATGCTTTCAGCACCGACATCAAAGCCGACTTCTGCGACGACGATGAGCCGCGACAGGTCTGCATTGCAGGCCGCGTGATGAGCAAACGCGTGATGGGCAAGGCTTCTTTCATTGAACTGAAGGACTCTAAAGGCCGCATTCAGGTCTATATCACCCGCGATGACATCTGTCCCGACGAAAACAAGGACTTATACAATGTATTGTTCAAGCGTCTGATCGATTTGGGCGACTTTGTGGGCATCAGCGGCTTTGTTTTTCGCACTCAGACGGGTGAAATCTCCGTTCACGCGCAGTCTTTGACGCTGCTGAGCAAGAGTTTGAAGCCGCTGCCCGTGGTTAAGGAAAAAGACGGGCAGGTTTACGACGCTTTCGAGGATCCGGAGCTGCGTTACCGCCAGCGTTATGTGGATCTTATCGTGAATAAGGGCGTCAAGGAGACTTTTGAGAAGCGCGCCACCATTATTCGTACCATGCGCAAGGTGTTTGATGACGCCGGCTTCACGGAAGTGGAGACTCCCATCCTGCAACAGATTGCCGGCGGTGCTTCGGCTCGCCCTTTCATCACTCATCACAACGCTCTCAATGTAGATTTGTACCTCCGCATCGCTACGGAACTCTATCTCAAGCGACTAATTGTCGGCGGTTTTGAAGGAGTGTACGAGATCGGGCGCAATTTCCGCAACGAGGGCATGGATCGCTCCCATAATCCCGAGTTTACTTGCATGGAGCTCTATGTAAGCTACAAGGACTACAACTGGATGATGGATTTCACCGAGCAACTCTTAGAGAAAATCTGTATTGCAGTCAACGGCACGACCGAAGTGCAGGTCGGCGACAACCTTGTGAACTTCAAAGCGCCTTATCGTCGCCTTCCTATCCTCGACGCAATCAAGGAGAAGACCGGTTTTGACCTCGAGGGCAAGAATGAAGACGAGATTCGCGCCATTGCTCGCCAGCTCGGCATTGAAGTTGACGACACGATGGGCAAAGGCAAGCTTATCGACGAGATTTTCGGCGAGACCTGCGAGGGAAGTTTCATTCAGCCCACATTTATTATCGATTATCCCGTGGAAATGTCGCCTCTTACCAAGATGCACCGCTCCAAGCCCGGACTTACGGAGCGTTTCGAGCTTATGGTGAACGGCAAAGAGCTGGCAAATGCCTATTCGGAGCTCAATGATCCCCTCGATCAGGAAGAGCGTTTCAAGGAGCAGATGCGTTTGGCCGACAAAGGCGACGATGAAGCTATGGTTATCGACCAAGACTTCCTGCGCGCCCTGCAATACGGCATGCCGCCCACTTCAGGCATCGGTATCGGCATCGATCGCCTCGCTATCTTGATGACGGGACAGCCCAACATCCAAGAAGTTCTCCTTTTCCCGACGATGAAGCCCGAGAAGAAAGCGCCAAAAGACCACAACGACAAATATATTGCCCTCGGCATCGCAGAAAATATCGTTCCTATCCTGCAAAAATGCGGCTACAACACGGTAGAGAGTCTCGCCGGCCAAAATCCGCAAAAGATTCAGCAGCAGATTGGCGAGGTAATCAAGAAATACAAGCTCGACACGATACAAAAACCCAGCGTTGCCGATGTCCAAACTTGGTTAGACCATTTTGAACAATAACCTTTTTATATTGAATAACGATCTTAGGCAATAAATTCCCATCTTTGTCCATATTAAATCCCAACATCTTTTTATAAACATGCTTACACTTGACATTAGTAAAGCCGCGTCCTTTCTGAATGAGGGCGCCATCGAGAAATATGCCCACAGCGCCATGCAGGCAGCCCTCGCCCTTGAGGAGAAAACCTGCGCCGGCAACGATTTCCTCGGCTGGGTAACGCTTCCCACCGACACCACCGACGCTTTCATCGCCGAAATCAATCAGTGCGCCCAGCGCCTTAGACAGATGTGCGACACCATCGTGGTGGCAGGCATCGGCGGCAGTTATTTGGGCGCCAAGGCTGTGATAGAAGCCCTCAGCGATTCTTTCCAGTGGCTCGCAAACGACAAGAACAACCCCGACATTCTTTTTGCCGGCAACAATATCAGCGAGGACTACCTCTACGAGCTCCAGCAACTGCTGAAGACGCGTCGTTTCGGCGTTATCAACATCTCTAAATCCGGCACCACCACCGAGACAGCCCTCGCCTTCCGCCTGTTGCGCAAGCAATGCGAGCAGCAACGCGGCAAGGAGGAGGCGCGTCAAGTCATCGTAGCCATTACCGATGCCAAAAAGGGAGCTGCGCGCGCCGCTGCCGACAAGGAAGGCTACAGCACCTTCGTTATTCCCGACAATGTGGGCGGCCGCTTCTCCGTTCTCACACCGGTGGGTCTGCTGCCCATCGCCTGCGCCGGTTTCGACATTCAGAAACTCGTGGAGGGTGCACGCGATATGCAGGCCGCCACAGCATCCGGCGTTCCTTTCGCACAGAACCCCGCCGCCCTCTACGCAGCAACGCGCAATGCCCTCTACAATGAGGGAGGCAAGAAGATAGAAATTCTCGCCAACTACCAGCCAAAGCTGCACTTCACCTCCGAATGGTGGAAGCAGCTCTACGGAGAGAGCGAGGGCAAGGACGGAAAAGGCATCTTCCCCGCCTCAGTCGACCTCACGACCGACCTACACTCCATGGGGCAGTGGATACAAGACGGCGAGCGCACCATATTCGAGACAGTGCTGTCAGTAGAGCAGAGCAACCACATCGTTCTCGTAGACGAAGATGAAGAAAACCTCGACGGCCTCAACTTCCTCGCCGGCAAACGCGTGGACGAAGTCAACAAGATGGCAGAACTCGGCACACAAATCGCACATATCGACGGCGGCGTGCCCAATTTGCGCATCAGCATCGAGCGCATTGACGAGTACAACCTCGGCCAGCTCCTCTATTTCTTTGAGAAAGGCTGCGGCATCTCCGGTTTGCTGCTCGAAGTCAACCCCTTCGACCAGCCCGGCGTAGAAGCATACAAGAAAAACATGTTTGCTCTCCTCGGCAAGCCCGGATATGAGGCCGAGACCGCAGCAATCCGCGCCAGAATTAAGTAGAATGCCAAAGAAACACTTTATTAAGGCCGTCTGCTTCGACATGGACGGCGTGCTCTACGACTCCATGCCCATGCACGCCTCATCGTGGGCCAAGACATCCGACCAGTTCGGCCTCGGCATGACAGAAGAAGATGTCTACCTCCACGAAGGTCGCACCGGTTTTTCTACCATTGACATCTTCACCCGCAAGCAGTGGGGTCGCCCCACCAACCAGGAGGAGGTAGACCGCATCTATGCCGTCAAGTGCCAGCTGTTCAACGCCCTGCCCGAAGCCAAGCCCATGGCCGGCGCACTCAGTCTGCTCCGGCAGGTGCAAAGAGACGGTTTCCAAATCGTATTGGTAACCGGCAGCGCACAGTATAGCCTGCTCGAGCGACTCAACCGCGACTTCCCTGGCATCTTCCACGCCGACCTTATGGTAACAGGCTCCGATGTAACATACGGCAAGCCCAATCCCGAGCCCTATCTCATGGCACTGCAAAAAGCGTGCGTTAAGCCGGAAGAGGCACTCGTCGTAGAGAACGCGCCCCTCGGCGTGCGCTCCGCAGTAGACGCCGGCATCTATACCATAGCCTGCAACACAGGGCCGTTGCCCGACAAAGTCCTTACTGATGAGGGTGCAAGCCTCGTCTACCCCTCACTGCAAGCCCTCTCCGACCAATGGGCAGCCTTACGAGACCGGTTAGCCAACAGCTAATGCTCATCTAAGTACAACAGAAACCAACTACATAGCCAACAACACAGCAGCGTGCTCCGCCCAAAGCCGAGCACGCTGCGTTGTTTATAGCCCACTCACCGCCGTAACACCTACGGCATCGACGCTATGCTCTCGCTATATTTTTATTTGTTCACCTCCTCGAACCTAATCCCCTCAAACTTTTACCAAACCTCGTTGAAGTTCGCAGAAAAGGCCTC
>JAFLUU010000032.1 GCA_022508585.1 Prevotellaceae bacterium
GAGTCGAACTCCTCTTTAGAGAATGAAAATCTCTCGTCCTAACCGATAGACGAACGGGCCATACCGCGCTCGAAGATGCAATCTCTTCGATTTTGCGCGGCGAAATTACTGCTTTTTTTAATATCGGCAAAATTTTTGCGCGATTATTTTGCTTTTATCCTCAATTGGGCGTTTTGTCAGGTGTTGCGAGTGATATGCGCTCCCACAAAACTGCTCTTTATTATAATGACGGCGTGATGAATACGCGCCAGCTGCCTTCCCGTTCGCCTCGCTCGATGTAGTTTTTATCCATCAGCCGGTTAACAAGCTTCTGAATAGCGGACATATTGATGCCGGTTTCCTTCTGCATATCCGCCAATGTGAGCGTAGGCCGGCTGAGCATAGCGTTAAGCACCTTGCTGTAGTTCGGAGAGCGGAAAGCAATGCGCTCACCGTCGTACCACCAGATATTTTCATCGTGCTCGGTTATAAAGAGCACATCATTATACACCTCTGTCATCACCAGCTCGGTGAAATACTTGAGAAAAGGCCTTATTTCTCTCAATCGGGCGTGAGCGCCGTCTGCAGGAACAGGGCCGACAATCAAGTCAGTCTGATGCAATGCCTCTAAATATTTTTGCTTATGTCTGCTGCGTACTACCACCATAGGGTAGTCGTGGCGCGCAAGAATGAAGTTGGCGAGCAGACGCGCAATCCTGCCGTTGCCGTCCTCAAACGGGTGGATACGGATATAGCGATAGTGAAACAGAGCCGCCAGCTCCACGGCAGAAAGCACCCCGCGCTGCTCCTCTTCGTTGTACCAATCTATCAAATCGGTCATCAGCGCAGGTGTCTCCTCTGGCGAAGCATAGTCGAAGCGGTCGCCATAGCGTGTGATAACGCTATTGGGTCTTGTCTTATATTGTCCGGTGTGTATCACATAGCTCGTCTGTTGTTCTCCGCGCAGATTGCGATAGACCGTATAGTCCTCTCGCAGCAGCGTATGGTGTAGCGCACGAATGAAATTCTGCGACAAAGGCATCTCCTTGATGCGCGCCTCCTCCGTAACGATATTCAGCCCCACATTGCTCGCCGTCATGTCGTGTATATCTCTCACGCTGGCCTCTCCCACTACCTTGCCAAAGAACAAAAGCAGCTCCGTCTGGCCGTAGGTCAGCGTGTTGCCCTCGATATGGTTGCTGTTAAAGTTGAAATCGACGCTAAACCGCCTGCTCAACCTGCTCTGGTCGCGTGCAGACAGCGGCTGAATGTTATGCCATGCCTCCAAAGCCTTATTAAGAGTCAGATATTTCATCTTGTTTGCTGCGAAATGTTTGCAAAATGGTGGTAGTTTTACCACCTTTTTGCCGCAAAATTATACAAATTCTCTTTTGCTGCAAAGTTTTTGTATAGTATTTCCGCTTATTTTCTTGTTTACAAATGCCTTTTATCCGCAATTTGGAACGTTTGCTTGATAAAAACGCATAAAAAGGTGGTAATACTACCACCTTTTAGCGTAAATTTTATGCAAAATACCGTTGCGACTAATGACATCGTCCACTTTGCGACACCAATTGTCCTTCGTACAGCGCTATTCGTCACTATAATATATAATATGTACGCTCGCGAGAAACCGCTACATCATACTCTATTGTCATTTGAAGTCGTTAATATTCACCGGCTCGTCTTCGGAGATAATAGTTGCTGTGTAGTTGCAACTAAATGGCTCGCTTTGGTTGTATGTAATCTTTATGGTATATCCATGCTCCTTTCCTGTATATTTGAAGATGAACGAAGTATCATCATTTCGCTCGCAGTAGTATATTTTGCCCACGGATTCTTCATGGTCAGTCTTTAGTTGGTCTAAATATGCGACCCCAGCTTCATCATAATCCTTATCGCCGTTGGCCGCTAAAGTTTTCAACACTTGCAGACTTGCGCGGTTCTCAGCTTGTTTAGCCTGGTAGTATTCTGTACTATTCCTGGCATATCTCTGATCCATCTTCGCTTTTTCTGATTCTTGCCCAAGTTTATATATAGTCTTCCACATTTCTTGGTTTCTCTTCGCGTCTTGTTCTTGTTCTGCCTTGCTTTTTTGTGCAGACGCGTAGCCGAGTTCTCGCATGATGTATTTCTGTGTTTTTGCGCCCTTCTCCTTGATATTATACTTGTTTGCCTCGTAGTCTTTCTTGTAAAGATGGTTTAATATTACCTCTGAAAGATTGTCATTATCCCACGATAGCAGTATTTGTTTGCAATCTATAATTCTCACGAGAGTTCCATCCTTTGTATATACGGCATTATCAATGATTGCATACTCGGGGTGCTTGTCTGAAGCATAGTACGAAATTTCCATAGGGTAGGACAGGTTTATTTGTTCCAAGCTGTCTATGTTCGCCCACTCCCAGTCTTGGTTTTGAAAAGCCGTTAGTCTTTTTTTCCACTCGCTGTTATTGTGATGATACAGCCAAAGCCAGGAGCCTTGGTTGGGAATTTTTTGTCCATCTACCACAATATAGTTTGCAAGTCTATCCTTAGAGCCTATGATAACCTCAGTCGTGTCTTGCCAATCGTTGTAGAGTTTGTTATAATCAATTTCCTCAAAGTTCTCATCCAATCCGCGTAATCTGGCACCATATATCACTTTTTTCGTGCGGTCAAAATCTTTTTCAAACTGCTCAATATTTTGCTGCATACTGATTAGAGCCGGCTCTTTGAAGTTTATAAAATCACGATACTTCCTGATAGGACGATGCTGATTAAGCTTCATATAGGTATTATAGGCTTTAACAGGAATAATGCCTTTAGCTGCTTGCTTTTCTGCTTTCTTGTCGGGATAAGTTGCCACAACCTCGTTTATAAGTTTCTGCTGGCTTTCATTTTGCACCTCTTTCCCTTCGTTATTCTTTATATATTCATAATCAGCCTCCATACGCACGAGTTCTTCTCGGAGTGCTTGCATTTTTTGATTGCGAAGCGCAAGCGTCCGCTTCGCCTCCTCGATAGTTCTCCTGACAGCGGCAGTGTCAGTGTAGATTATAGTTTTAGTAATATATCTCGTTGTATCTATTTGTGCCGTAGCAGCACTGCCGATTAACACAAAGCAGATAGCGAACATCGTAGGTAAAGCAGCTTTAGTCGTTGGTAGAAGTTTCATAATGCTAAAATTTAGGGTTAATAATTGCGTTCCTTTTTGTTTGGCAAACCGCAGCAATACAAAAAAAGCGCAGACCTGCCATATATCCGCTCAGGCCTGCTACAGCCTCAAATACTCTATATAGGAAGAAATCTACGCTTTATGCGCAAACTTCAACGAGTATTTGTATTGCTCCTAAATTCTCCATTGAGGTAGCAGTTCGAGCGGATAATTGAGCAACAAATTTTTAGTATTTCGCAAAATACCGATGCGAAATTACAACTTTTTTCTAATAACAATAATAAATCTTGTTGTTTTTGTGCATGAACTATTGACGAATGCAGAGGGAACGTTTTTTATCCCCCATCGCGCTGTAGGAAATGTCGTGCGCATCTGATTTTTGAGCCTCGGCGTTTGTTTTTTCATCGTGAAACTTTAGAAATTCATATAAGAATTTCTAAAAAACCTTATAAGAATTTCCGGGAATTTATATAAGAATTTTTGAAAATTCTTATAAGATTTTTTCATTGTTCACGACATTTCTACGGATTTCGAGGCCCAAAAATCGCGCACGGAGGCCTTTTCTATGAATTTCGACGAGGATTGTCGCTACACTCTCGCCTTCGCTGTCCGCCCCCACGCCTTTTGGCGTGACGATGCGGCTATGGCTCGCGATGCCTACGGCATTGTCGCAACGCTCTCGCCTTTGCTGTCTGCTCCCGCGTCTTTCGGTGCGGTGATGCGGCTACGACTCGCGACTCCTACGGGGTTGGTCGCGAGAAGGAGGGAGTTAGATAAAATTTTGATGTAATAAAGTGCGCCAAGAGAGGGATTAAACTACTACAGGAGCGAGGTAAAACAGCGCGCACGTGATGTTTTTGAAGGTAAGGGGGATATTTGTCGGCTCGAAAAGGAGTATTCGTTTGGGGTGGGATGGCTTTTATGACAGCAGGTCGCGAAGAATGTCTAATGAGCGGAGCTTGGGAAAGTCGGGTATGTGTATGCGATAGTAGGCCACGATAGCACGCAGGGCGCGATGCTGCTCTGCCGGCGTGAGGCGGAGCAGATGCAGGGTGGGGTAGGCAATGCGGCGCAGGGTGTGCACGAAGAGTGCGTCCCGGCCATATAAATAATATAGGTGTGGGGGCTGTGTGGGCGTGTACTCGCCTTCAATTAGGTCGAAGTAGGGGAGCGGTGCGCCGTTGGCGGCACTGATGCCGATGCCGAGGTGGTCGGTAAGCTGCGCGAGGAAGATGAGTGGGAAGTTATCGACATTTCCGGACTTGGGCACAACATAACCGGACTTGGACACAAAGCAGCCCTCAGGGCAGTCGTACCACAGCAGCGAGTGATGGATAAACGAAAAGATGTTGCCGTTGTTCTCTTGGTGCAGGGCGTGGTAGAGTGTCTCGGCAAGGAAGGCGGAGACGGCGGCTTTGTGGGGATGTGTGTGGAGGGTGGTGTAGGGTGCGAGCAGATGTGCGTTGCGCAGCCGTTGCAGGGATTGCTGTTCACGGTTGTCCCACTCTATGGTGAGCAGGGTGAGGGGTTGAAACAGTTGTGGCTTGATTGTGGCGCGTGAGGTCTTGGGTATGCGCACGGCGAAGGCTACGCTGCCTGCTTGCTCGGTGTATAGAGTGGCGATGAAGGTGCTGTCGGTGTGGCGCACCTTGCTTAGGACTATTGCGCGTGAGGATAGGAACACGGCTGACCTTTGTCGGCGGTGGGCGACGTGTGTTTGTTTACTTTACGCTGACACTCAGTATCTTGATGTCCTCCAGTGGTCGGTCGTTGCGGTCGGTGGGTGCTTGCTGAATGGCGTTGACTACTTCTATGCCTTTCACTACTTCGCCGAAGACGGTGTAGCTGCCGTCGAGGTGGGGTGTGCCCGGGTGGTGGAGATAGTATTGCTTAAGCTCGTCGGGAAAGGTAAGCGTGCCGCCGCTGTTGCGTTCTACTTGGTCGGCAATGCGGTTGATTTCGTCGCGTGTAAAAGTTCTGCCCCAAACAATATAGAACTGACTGCCGGCAGAGCGTTTCTCCGGATTGACATTGTCTCCCTCGCGTGCGGCTGCCAATACGCCGCGCTTGTGATACAGCTTGGGGAAGCGGAACTCTGCCTCTATGGTGTAACCCGGGCCTCCCTCGCCGAGGTGTGCGTCGGGGGCGGCATCGCGCGAATCGGGGTCGCCGCCTTGTATCATGAAGTCTTCAATGACGCGATGAAACAGGAGGTCGTTGAAGTAGCCTTTCTTGGCGAGCTTGACGAAGTTGTCGCGGTGCAGAGGTGTCTCATTGTAGAGACGCAGCACGATTTTGCCTTTGGAGGTAAGCATCTCCACGGTGGTTAGCTTCTCTTTTTTGGCACTGACGCTGACGAGGGCGAGCATTGACAGGAGGAAGAGTATTTTTTTCATGATTTTTATTGGAGTTTTGTGTTGACAAGCGGTGGGTTCGATGTCGGCAGGTGGACTTATGGTGCAATGGGCGTGGGTTTACATCATGCCTTCGCCGGATTGGAAGGCGGCTTCGTTGACTACCGGCGCTTCTTGCACTTCGTCGGCTGGCTCGAGTTGGCCTTTGGGTGTTTTCTCTCGCTTCTTGGCGAAGCGACTGATGCTAATCATCATGCCTATATAGATAGACGTTACCATAATAGAGCTACCGCCGCGCGAGATGAGAGGCAAAGGTTGTCCGGTTACGGGAATGAGGCCTACGGCTACGCTCATATTGATGGCGGCCTGTACCACTATGAGCAAGGCGAGACCCAAGATGACGAAAGCGGGGAAATTGCGCTCACAGCGAGCGGCAATGCGACTGGCGCGGAAGAGGAGGATAACGTAGAGCATGACTACGAATGCGCCGCCGAGCAGACCTAACTCCTCGATAATGATAGCGAAGATGAAGTCGGAGTAGGCTTGCGGCAGGAAATCGCGTTCGCGTGAGTTGCCGGGGCCGCAACCGATGATATTGCTTTTGGCAATGGCGATGCGGGCGTGTCCTACTTGCGGTTCCTTATCTATGTCGAAATCTTTGGCGCTGGTTTGCTTGGTGCTGTCGGCTGCGGCTGCGTCATTGCCGTCTGTGCCGAGGAAACGGTCGATGCGCGCTGTGAAATTGGTGAGACGATGAAGGGCAGGTACTTTTTCCGCTATTGTTTCGGCGCTAAGTGCTTTGGCAGCGATGATGGCTACCACAGCGAGCAGGACGAGCGCTCCGAAAAGTTTGCTCAACTGCTTGAGTGGCACACGCCCAATAAACATCATGAGCAGAACTACAAAAAAGAGAATGAAGGCTGTGGAAAAGTTCTCGAGCAAAATCAAAATGCAAGTAATGCTCGTGGCAATAAGAATGTATTTGAATGCGTGGCGGTCAGCTCCTTTCTTAGTTTGGTAGGCTGACAGAAGAAATGCCACCACTACTATAAGGCCGCCCTTGGCAAACTCTGACGGCTGGAAATGGATACCGCAGATGTCTATCCACCTTGCGCCGTCGTTGACCTTAGTTCCGAATAGCAAAAGGAAGAAAAGGAACGCCAAGAACACTACCCACGCAGGTATCCATAGCTTAAATAGCCCGCAGGGTATGTTATGAAAAATCCACACGCAGACAAAGCCAATAATCAAGTTAGTGGCGTGGCCGAGGATAGGTTTATAGATATTGCCACTGGCGAAAGTGAGTGTGCTGGTGGCGCTATATACCTCAATGAGCGATATTGCTGCGAGTATGAAGAAGATTGCCCACAGCGTCTTGTCGCCTTGAAACGCAAAAATCTTCTTTAGCGAAGCTTTGTTGTTGGGTAGGGTCATGGCAGTGCGTGGATTTGTAGCTTGAATTGCTCTCCGCGATCCTCCATGTTGCGAAAAAGGTCGAAGCTGGCGCAGCACGGGCTGAGCAGCACGGTGTCGCCTGCATGGGCGAGCTGATGGCAGGCTGCAACGGCATCTTTCATGGAGTGGGTGTCGGCTATGGGTAAGCCCAGGTGGTCGAATGAGTCGTGGAGCTTCTGATTGTCTGCTCCGAGATAGACGAGGGCGCGGCACTTGCGGCGAATGATGTCGTGGAGCACGGAGTAGTCATTGCCTTTGTCCTTGCCGCCTACAATGAGCACGATAGGAGTGTCCACAGCTTGCAGAGCTACAAAGCAGGCGTCGACATTGGTGGCCTTGGAGTCGTTGATATATGTTACGCCGCCCTTCTCGGCTACGCGTTCGAGTCGATGTTCTACGCCCGGGAAGGTGTTGAGGCTTTGGCGAATGATCGTTTCCTCCACGCCGAGGCTTTTAGCTGCAAGATAGGCGGCCATAGCGTTGCGCTTGTTGTGATTGCCGATCTGCGAGAAGCTGAGGCCGAGTTGCTCGAAGTCGCTGTCGCAAAAGGGGCAGAGCGTCGGGTGCCCTTCTCGCGCCGGTTGCGACGAAGGGGTAGTGGCCGATGCCTGCGTGTGCGCCCTTTTCTCTAATTCGGCGGCGATATGCTCGTCTCCTGCCCAATAAATAAAGGTGTCGACGGGGGTCTGGTTCTGGATGATGCGCATTTTGGAGTCCACATATCGCTGCATGGTGAAGTCGTAACGATCTAAGTGGTCGGGAGTGATGTTCATCAGCACGGCGATGTGGGCGCGGAAATCGTACATGTTGTCAAGCTGAAAGCTACTCAGCTCAATCACATAATAGTCCTTGGGATTTTCCAAAATCTGAAGGGCAAGGCTTCGCCCGATGTTACCGGCCAGTCCTACGTTGAGGCGAGCTTGCTGCAGTATATAATAGATAAGTGAAGTGGTAGTGGTTTTACCATTAGAGCCGCTTATGCAAATCATTTTGGCATCGCTATAGCGTGCCGCGAACTCAATCTCGCTCACGATAGTAATGCCTTTCTCTATGATTTTAACGACAATTGGTGTGTCGTCGGAGATGCCCGGACTTTTCATGACCTCGTCTGAGTCAAGAATGAGGCTCTCGGTGTGGCCGCCGTCCTCAAAGGGTATGTCGTGCTCAAGCAATAAGGCTTTGTAGTGCTCTTTGATAATACCGAAATCGGAGAGAAAAACAGTGTAGCCTTTGTTTTGCGCCAGCAGGGCAGTACCTATACCGCTTTCGCCGCCACCAAGTATGACTATCTTCTTATTCGTTGGAGTGCTCATGGGTTAGCGTATCTTGAGAGTGATAATGGTGGCTGCGGCCAGCAGTATGGTTATAATCCAGAAGCGAAGTGTTATCTTGGCCTCGTGAAAAGCATTGCGCGGCCAATTGCGTAGCAGGATAGTGCCGTCTTTATCAATCTGCTCGGGCAGCACACGAAAATTGTCGTGAATAGGTGTGCGCTTAAATATGCGCTGTTTGCGTCCTTTGCGCTTACCCATTTTGAAATACTGGACTTGTAGGATAACGCTGAGGCTTTCTACAAGGAATACACCGCATAAAATTGGAATAAGCAGCTCCTTGTGTATGATGATGGCCATAACTGCAATGATGCCGCCGATAGACAAACTGCCTGTGTCGCCCATAAATATCTGGGCAGGGAAAGAATTATACCAGAGAAAGCCTATCAGCGCACCAACGAGGGCACTACAGAAGACTACAAGCTCTTCCGATCCCGGCACATACATTATATTAAGGTAGCCTGCGAGACCGATATGACTGGAGACGTAGGCCAGTATGCCGAGTACGACACCGATGATAGCGGAGTTGCCTGCTGCCATGCCGTCCATGCCATCGTTGAGATTACAGCCGTTGCTCACTGCTGTAACAACGACTATTGTTATCAATACGAAGAGAATCCAGCCTGCAGCTTCCTTTGTGTTGTCGCCGACCCAAGACATCAGCTCGCTGTAATTGAGATTGTTGTTCTTGAAAAAGGGAATCGTGGTCTGCGGAGACTTGATAGGTTCGCTCTTGTGGACTACGCTTGCCACACGGCCGTCTTTTACTACCTCGATATTCTGACGAATGACAGCGTCGGGGCTGAAATACAGAGTCAAACCTACAATTAGTCCGATGCCGACTTGGCCAATTATCTTGAACTTGCCATGCAGACCGTCTTTGTTTTTGCGAAAAATCTTTATGTAGTCATCGGCAAAACCAAGAGCGCCAAGCCATATTGTGGTGGCAATCATTAGCAGGAGATAGATGTTACGCAGTCGGCCCAGTAGTAGCACTGGTACTAAGATTGAGACAATTATGATAATTCCTCCCATAGAAGGTACACCTTTTTTGCTTGCTCCGTAGGGGTCGATCCTGATATCGCGTTGCGTTTCCGAGATGCTGCGCGATTTCATCCACTTAATGAAATGTTCGCCAAACCAAGCGGAAATAACGAGTGCCAATATAAAGGCTAAGAGGGAACGGAAAGAAATGTATGACCACATCCCCGAGCCAGGAATGCCAATATGACCAAGTAAGCGAAAGAGATAGTATAGCATTATTGTGAGTTATTTAATTCTGGATAACAAATTACACACCGAAAGCCTCACTTACGACTTCCTTGTCGTCAAAATGATGTTTGACACCCTTAATTTCTTGATAGTCCTCGTGGCCTTTGCCTGCAATGAGGATAACATCTCCGGACTTGGCGATGAGAGTGGCGGTGCGTATGGCTTCGCGACGGTCGGCAATGCTCAAAACTCGCGTCTTGTCGACTTCCGGAACTCCAGCGAGCATATCGTTGATGATGTCCTGCGGTTCTTCAAATCGTGGATTGTCGCTGGTAATGATAACCTTGTTGCTCATTTTGGCGGCGATGCGAGCCATTTCTGGTCGCTTGCCTTTATCGCGATTACCTCCGGCACCGCAGACAGAGATAACCTCTCCTTTACCATCAAGCACTTCATGAATTGCCTCCAACACATTTTCTAATGCATCTGGAGTGTGAGCATAATCGATGATAGCGGTAATATTGTTTTTGGAACGAACTGTTTCAAAGCGTCCGCTGACAGAGCGCATCTCGCTGAGGACTGTAAGCACTTCTATAGGCTCGCAACCAAGCATGACGGCTGTGCCGTAAATCGCCAAGAGGTTAGAAACGTTGAACTTGCCGACTAAAGGAACATGTACCTCCTGTCCATTGATGTTGAGTTGCATTCCTTCAAACCCCATGTCGATAATTTTAGCATGGAAATCGGCTATTTTTTTTGTAGAATAAGTCTTTACAGTTGCTTTGGTGTTTTGTGTCATAAAAAGGCCGTTTTTGTCATCTGCGTTGGTAATGACAAAAGCGTCTTTTTCTAAGGAATCAAAAAAAGTTTTCTTGGCATTTCGATAGTTCTCGATAGTTTTATGGTAGTCGAGATGGTCGCGAGTAAGATTGGTAAAGATGCCTCCTGCAAAATGAAGGCCTCCAATTCGTTGTTGCTCGATAGCATGGCTGCTGCACTCCATAAAAGCGTATTGACAGCCTTCATTAGCCATCTTGCCAAGCAGCTCGTTGAGGGTTACAGGATCGGGTGTTGTTTGGTTGGTGGGATAAGCTTCGTCTTCAATATAGTTGCAGACAGTGGAGCAGAGCCCACACTTGAAGCCCATCTGGCGGAATAATCTAAAGAGCAGTGTTGCTATGGTTGTCTTGCCATTTGTGCCTGTTACTCCCACAAGCTTCAGCTTTTTCGTTGGCTCTCCGTAAAATTGCGTCGCGATTTCACCAATTGCAGCCGATGTGTCTTCTAAAACAATGTATGTTACATCATCTTTGATTGATGCCGGCAAAATTTGGCACGCAATAGCTTTGGCTCCGCACGATATTACTTCATCGATATACTGATGGCCGTCGGTTTTTGTGCCATTTATTGCAACGAAGATATTGCCTTTCTCGATTTTACGCGAGTCTATACAGATTCCGGTAATCTCAATTTCCGTGTTGCCCACTATTCTCAGTGGCGACAATTTGCTCAGTAGTTGGTTTAGTCTCATCGTGCTTATGTTTTGCTGCGCTGTTTGTAGTTCCGAGAGTCAATATAATTGTTTCATTCGGGCGAATTTTGTGCCCGCTGGGTAAACTCTGTTCTGTTATTTTGCCTACGCCTTTTACTTTAACCTTTAGATGTCGCTTCTCAAGGAAGAAAAGGGCGTCTCGAAGCCCCATCCCGGTAAGATTTGGAACAATGTCGTCGTCGATTTGCTCGGTCTGGATCTGTGCATGCTTGTTGTTTACATGAACTTTGCCAACAGCATATTTATTGTCATTGTTGTTCCATGAATTAGGAATGACGACATTGAACTTACTAAGCAGCCTATTTGTGTAATGTAGGTTAGTGAAGTCTAAAGAGGGCGCAATATTATGCAAAGTGTCTACATTTTCGAGAATAGTGGCCTTCTTGTCTTGTGCCATTGCGTATTCTGCAATTTGTTTGAAGACAGGACCGCACATACCGCCGCCGCTGGCAGTGCCAGCCTTGCGCAAACAAACCACACAAGTGTATTTAGGTTTTTCTACGGGGAAGAAACCTGCAAAAGTAACGAGATATTCGCCAGTATGACCAGCCTCTTGCACGCGAGCGGTGCCGGTTTTGCCAGCGACGCTGAAATAAGGAGAGCTTGCCTTGCCGCCAAGACCATTACTCACGACCCAACGCAGACATTTAGTTATGTCGCTTACAGTTTGCGGGCTACACATACGTTCTTTGATGGCGCGTGGTGGAATATTCTCGATAACGTCGCCGTTACGAGTGATATGAGTAACGATACGCGGCCTCATCATTCGTCCACCATTGGCAATGCCATTATAGAATGCGGCCAAACTAAGAGGTGGTACCATAGTAGAGTAGCCAATGCTCATTGAAGCCATAGAAGAAGCTGACCAATATTCTCCCATTGACTTAGGGCTTGGTATGCGAGCTCGTTCGTAGCCAGGAATATCGAGCTGCATATCTTCGGCAATACCGAGTTTCATTACATCATCGCAGAATTTTTGTTCACTTTCTTTATTGCCGCCGTAAGCTTTAGTGATGAGTTTAATAACACCAACATTTGAAGAATAGCCAAGCACCTCGGGAACTTTGATAACTTTGGCACTTTTGTGCGAAGCATCACGAATGTTGTATCCGCCTACGGTAACGCTACCCGTAGTGCAGTCAACGCTATCCGTAATTTTGATCTTACCAGCTTCTATAGCAGCAGTAAGGGAAATAGTCTTGAAAACAGAACCAGGTTGCATCAGCTGACTTGCGGCAAGGTTCTGCACGTCGCGATAAACTCCGTCGTTGCCGCGTTTCATGTTCACAATGGCTTTAATATCTCCGGTCTCGACTTCCATAAGTATGGCTACACCATACATTGCGTCGACCTCTTTGAGCTTATTCACGAGCGCGTTTTCGCAATAGTCCTGCAGGTTTACATCAATGGTGGTATAGATGTTTGCCCCGACAACGGGTTGCTTGTCAATGATGGGAATATATTTGTTCATCGTCTTGACTTTGTGGGCAAGCCCCGCCTCGCCTGACAGAAGTGAGTCGAATTGCTTTTGTAGACCAGAGATGCCACGTCCGGAACTGCCCTCCACGTCGCCAAGGGTACGCGCGGCAAGCGAACCGAAGGGCTTATCAATTTTATTGAGCACCTCGGCGTGCAGACCAGAGATAGCACGTCGCTCTTTCATTAACGGCAACTCCTTTATGGCCTTGAAGTCAAAGTAACTAATGCGGTAAGGATAGACAAGCCAATAGTGGCTTCTTCTTTTGAAGCCTTCCATCAGTCGATTGTGGAACCACGCGACGCTTTTGTCGGGGAGGATTTTGTTAAGTCCAACACTGAGGCTGTCAACTTTGCTCAAAAAGATAGAGTCCTTCTCTATCTGGAATTTAGCGCGCCTTACAGAGTCTTTTTCGTAGACGTTGTAGTCAAGATAAATCTTGTATTCTGGCACATACGTCGCCAATAGTTGCCCATCCGCGGAGATAATGTCCCCTCGGTTTACCTGAATGGGAATACTGTCGAACACGCATTCTTCAGCCTTGGCAGCCCAGAAGTCTCTCTCCACAAACATGATGTATGCAGCCTTGCCAATAATGAAAATGCCAAGCAGCACACCAATACCTGCGATAATCGTGTATCGTTTGATTACCTGTTTGTAGGGAAAGGTTTTCATCTGTGCGTTTACCTTATTTATATGTTATTCAATCACGATAGCGGGTTGCTTTTCAGGCATCGTGAGAGAGCTATTGGAGTCCGTCAGTTGGTTTATGATGAAGCTGCGACGGCAGTTGCGCATCAGCTGTGAGGAACGAGCCATCGCGTCGTAGTGAGTCTCTTTCAGCTCATCTTTTAGGTGGCTGATGTTAATCATTTGCTTCTGGGCATAGTAGCGATTGCTGACATAAAAGAACGCCATAGCCACCAGCATTACCAACCACCATATCTGTTGCCTCAGCCACTTGGACGTGAGGATATCTCCCCTAAGCACATGGGGCAGAGAGAACTCGATACGTTCGTCTTCGTCTTCCGCGAGGGCTTGTATCAGCACCTGTCGTGTCGATTTAGACTCTAATGTGTCGTCATCTTCCTCCAGCTCAACAGTATTCTTGTGGGAGTCGGCAGTTTCTGGCATCATCAGGGGCAGCAGCTCGTCATCGGGTTGCATAGCTCTGTCGACGAGTTCGTTTATTTGGGCATTGATTACAGTATCCTTGCTCATAGTTTTTTGATGGTTGTAATGAAATATAATATTGTATAGACTATCTTAGTCAATATCTTTCTTCTCAGCAATTCTCAGCTTGGCGCTGCGGCTGCGCGGGTTGGCGGCTTGCTCTTGAGCGTCGGGTGTAATCACTTTGCTGTTCAGAGCGCGTAAAGGCGTGATGCGGTTGCCGTAAAAGTCGGTCTCGATTTTACCTTCTACGTTGCCGGCTTTGATTATGTTCTTCACGATGCGGTCTTCCAGCGAATGATACGTCATAATCACGAGCCGTCCATGCGGTTTAAGCAATTCGACTGCTTGATTCAACATCTCTTTGAGAGCATCCATCTCGTGATTGACTTCAATGCGCAGAGCCTGAAAGATTTGCGCCAGCTCTTTTTTCTCATGAGCCTTACTAATAGTGCTTTGCACAGCGCGAAGCAAATCACTCGTCGTCTTAAGAGGGCGTTGCTCCCTCGCTCTGACTATAGCAGCAGCCATCTGGCGACTTTGGCGCAGTTCACCATACAGGTAGAGTATGTCAGCTATCTTTTCCTGCGTATAGCTGTTGACGATGTCGGCAGCAGAGAATTTGGCTCCGGCATTCATGCGCATATCCAAGGGACCGTTGTCACGGAAACTGAAACCTCGTTCTGCAGTGTCGAAGTGGTGGCTTGAAACACCGAGGTCTGCCAGCAAACCGTCGATATGGCTAACACCATAATAGCGCATCCAGTTTTTTAGGAAGCGGAAGTTGCTGTGTACCAAGGTGAAGTTGCTACTGTCCGGCTTATTGGCGATTGCATCGCTGTCTTGGTCGAAACTATAGAGGTGGCCACGCCCATTCATCGCCTCAAGGATAGCCCTGCTGTGGCCGCCGCCGCCGAAAGTGGCGTCCACCCAGATGCCATTGTCTGCAATGTTAAGCGCTTCCACACACTCGTGGAGCATAACCGGTATGTGATAGCTGTTGTTCATCATATCACTATTTGGTTAAAGCATCCGTTATTTCTCAGTCATCCTCTGCTCAAGCGCCGCGGCGAAGTCGTCGGAGCTTTGATGCTCGTGCAGTTTGCTTGTGGCCCAGATCTCGATAGTATCGTCCATTCCGATGAAGGTAACCTCGTTCTCGATGCCGGCCATGCTGAGGTAGCGTTTCGGCAACAGGATACGCCCGTTGCTGTCTGGCGTCAGCCATTCGGCATCGGCGGCAAAGCGGCGTTTCATCGCTTGGTCGCTGCGACTCCACACGCTTAGCTTGCTGCTCAGTTCGTCAAGGCGGCTCTGCCAGGTCTGCTCCGTGTAGAGAATGAGGCAGTCTTCAAATAAATCCTTACGCATAATGAGACTTAGGCTCTCCTCGGATAGTGGGAGCGCCTTGCGGAAGACTGCTGGCAGGAACACTCTGCCCTTATTGTCCACCTTGGCTTCTATAGTGCCAACAAATCTCATGTGGGATTTTTAGCGGAATTTCTGATTTCAGCCACAAAATTACACAATTCCCCACAATTCCCCACAATAAAAGCATAGAAATTTTATAAAATATTTTTTGCGCTGTGTTAAACCTCGATGCCAATGTGCGAAAACTACTGAAAAATAGTCTGTTATGTCTATTTCTCTACGTAAAGTTCCTTGGTGGGGCAAAAACCCTCGGTTTCCCATTCCCTATATATAAATATATAAATGGTACGCGCGCGAGAAATTTTACGATTGGCGTCAAAATTATAGCCCTCGGCTATGGCGTGGTGCGCATAGCCGAGGGCTTTGTTTGCAATGTTGTTGGGCGCTTAAGATTGCGCCTCTGTGCTACTTCTTGAGCACCGTTTTGCCGCTCTCGATAACGATGCCCTTGGTCTGTTCGTCGGCAGGGCGACCTTGTAGGTCGTAAACGCCCGGAGCAGTCTCGCTTTCAGCGGCTTTGATATCGTCTACAGCAGTGATATTGTCGAAATCAATGTTGTATTGAGTCTCGGTAAAGCCGAGAGCGTCCAGGTCTTCTTGCAGAATGTATCACTGGTTGGCCGAAAAGCTGTTTGGCAGTGCCT
>JAFLUU010000033.1 GCA_022508585.1 Prevotellaceae bacterium
AAACCTTATAAGAATTTCCGGGAATTTATATAAGAATTTTTGAAAATTCTTATAGGATTTTTTCATTTTTCACGACATTTCTACGCGCGCCGAGGCCCAAAAATCGCGCGTGGAGGCCTTTTCTGCGAACTTAGAGGAGGTTAGGCGCAAGTTTGAGAGGGTTAGCGATGACGAGATGGGAGTATTGGACAGAGAGGAGCAGGTTAGATGCTCGTGTTGTGGGGGATAGGGTAGGAGCGGTGCGAGATTTTTTTGCGTTATATACATATTTTATTTATGTACGCGCGCGAGATTATCGTTTTATTTGTTAACTTTGCCTCGTAAAAGGTCTTGCCGTGCCGGCTTGTGGGCTTTAGGGTGGCGGACGTGAATGAATGTAAGAGTGAAATCAATTATTCAACAAACAAATAAAACTTTAAGAAAATGAAGAAGTACAATTTTAATGCGGGTCCCTCTATTCTGCCCCGCGAAGTGATTGAGGCAACTGCTGCTGCCTGCTTGGATTTCAACGGTATCGGTCTTTCGTTGATGGAAATCAGCCATCGCTCCAAGGACTTCCAGCCTGTTATCGACGAGGCTGAGGCTATCTTCAAGGAGCTGCTGGATATACCCGAGGGTTACAAGGTACTGTTCCTCGGCGGCGGTGCAAGCCTCGAATTCTGCATGGTTCCCTACAACTTCCTCGAGAAGAAGGCCGCTTATCTCAACACCGGCGTGTGGAGCAAGAAGGCTATCAAGGAGGCCAAGCTCTTCGGCGAGGTGGTTGAGGTGGCTTCTTCTGCCGACAAGAACTTTACTTACATTCCCAAGGGTTGGACTATTCCGACCGATGTGGATTACTTCCACATTACCACCAACAACACTATCTACGGCACTGAAATCCGCGAGGACTTCGACTCTCCCGTGCCTATGATTGCTGATATGAGCTCCGATATCCTCTCTCGCCCCATCGATGTGAGCAAATATGCCATGATTTACGGCGGTGCGCAGAAGAATATCTCGATGGCTGGCGTTACCTTCGTGATTGTGAAGGAAGACGCGCTCGGAAAGGTTAGCCGTCAGATTCCTACGATGCTTGACTACCGCACTCACATCGACAAGGGCTCTATGTTCAACACTCCTCCCGTTGTACCTATCTACTCTGCGCTGCAAACCATGAAGTGGGTGAAGGCACAGGGCGGTGTCGAGGAGATGGATCGCCGCGCTCAGCAGAAGGCTAAGATTGTTTACGACGAAATCGACCGCAACAAGCTCTTTGTGGGCACCGTTGAGCCCGATTCTCGCTCGGTGATGAACCTTTGCTTCGTGATGAAGGAGGAATACAAAGAGCTCGAGGCTGAATTTATGGCTTTCGCTACCGATAAAGGCATGGTCGGCATCAAGGGTCATCGCTCCGTGGGCGGTTTCCGCGCCAGCTGCTACAATGCCATGACCGTAGAGGGCTGCGAGGCTTTGGTTGCCTGCATGAAGGAGTTCGAGGCTAAGCACTAATAATGTTAATGCACTAATCGTTTAGTTTAACGCCTAATCGTTTATCGCTATGAAAATATTAGTTGCAACAGAGAAGCCCTTCGCTCCCGTTGCGGTGCAGGGCATAAAGGATGTAGTGGAGGCTGCCGGCTACGAGTTGGCTCTCCTTGAGAAATATACCGAGAAGCAGCAGCTCTTGGAGGCTGTGGCTGACGCCGACGCGCTCATTATCCGCAGCGACAAGGTGGATGCCGAGGTGCTCGACGCTGCCAAGCAGCTTAAGATTGTGGTTCGTGCCGGTGCCGGCTACGACAACATCGACCTTGAGGCCGCTACGGCTCACAATGTGGTGGCTATGAACACCCCGGGCCAGAATGCTAACGCCGTGGCCGAGCTTGTGATGGGTATGCTGGTCTATGCTGTGCGTAACTTCTACAATGGCAAGGCCGGCACCGAGCTTCTGGGCAAGAAGTTGGGTATCCTCGCTTTCGGCAATGTGGGTCGCAATGTGGCGCGCATCGCTAAGGGCTTTGGCATGGAGGTTTTGGCTTACGATGCCTTCTGTCCTGCCGAGGCTATCGAGGCTGCGGGCGTCAAGGCTGTGGGTAGCACCGCCGAGCTCTTTGAACAGAGCGACATCGTGAGCCTTCATATCCCTGCCACCGCCGAAACGAAGCAGAGCATCAATGCCGAGCTCGTGGGCAAGCTGCCCAAGGGCGGCATCCTCGTCAATACCGCCCGCAAGGAGGTTATCGACGAGCCCTCGCTGCTCAAACTGATGGAGGAGCGCACCGATTTGAAATATGTTGCCGACATCAAGCCCGATGCCGACGCCGAGTTTACCGCCAAGTTCGCTGACCGCTACTTCGCTACGCCCAAAAAGATGGGTGCGCAGACTGCCGAGGCCAACATCAACGCCGGTCTGGCTGCCGCCAACCAGATTGTGGCATTCTTCAAGGAGGGTATCACCAAGTTTCAGGTTAATAAGTAATCCCTTATGGCTACAATAAAACCTTTTCGCGGCATTCGTCCGCCCAAGGAGCTGGTAGAGCAGGTGGAGAGCCGCCCTTACGATGTGCTCGACTCCGAAGAGGCACGCGCCGAGGCCGGCGATAACGAGAAGTCGCTCTATCATATCATCAAGCCCGAGATTAACTTCCCCGTCGGCACTTCGGAGTACGACCCCAAGGTCTATGAGAGTGCCGCCGAGCACTTCAAGAAATTCCAGCAGGAGGGTTGGCTGCGTCAGGACGCAGAGGAGAACTATTACCTCTACGCCCAGACCATGGACGGCAAGACTCAGTACGGTCTTGTGGTGTGCGCCTATGTCGCCGACTACCTTAGCGGAGCTATCAAGAAGCATGAGCTCACCCGCAAGGACAAGGAGGAAGACCGCATGAAGCATGTGCGCGTAAACAACGCTAATATCGAACCGGTATTTTTCGCTTATCCCGACAATGACACGCTGCTTGCCATTATCGACAAGTATGCTGCCACCGAGCCCGAGTATGACTTCATCGCTCCCATTGATGGATTCGGCCACAAGCTGTGGATAATCTCCGACAAGGCGGATATTCAGGCTATCACCGAGGAGTTTGGGCGCATTCCCAGCCTTTACATCGCCGACGGCCACCATCGTTCCGCCGCTGCCGCCCTTGTGGGCGCCGAGAAGGCTGCTCAAGACCCCAATACCACAGGTAAGGAGGAGTATAACTACTTTATGGCGGTTTGCTTCCCTGCAAGCCAGCTCACTATCCTCGATTATAACCGCGTTGTCAAGGATCTCAACGGCAAGAGCGCCCAAGAGTTCCTCGCTGCGCTGGCAGAGGATTTCGAGGTGGAGGATAAGGGCACCGAGATCTACAAACCTGCCTGTCTTCACGAGTTTTCGCTCTATCTCGAGGGGCATTGGTACAGCCTCAAGGCTAAAACCGGCACTTACGACGACTCTGACCCCATCGGCGTGCTCGATGTGGACATCTCGTCGCGTCTTATCCTCGACAAGCAGCTCGGTATCAAAGACCTGCGCACTGATAAGCGCATCGACTTCGTCGGTGGCTTGCGCGGGCTCGGTGAACTGAAACGCCGTGTCGACAATGGCGAGATGAAGATGGCTCTTGCACTCTATCCTGTAACGATGCAGCAAATTATGGACATCGCCGACAGTGACAAGATCATGCCGCCGAAAGCTACGTGGTTTGAACCGAAACTTCGCAGCGGGCTTATCATTCATAGCCTCGACTAAACGCATAGCGAGCCCCTGCAACGAGGGGCTCGCTATGTTTATATTATATATATAGGTGTAGCAAAATAACATGCAGAAGTTAGATACTGTTCGCTGGGGCTTTATTGGTTGCGGCGAGGTAACTGAAAAAAAGAGTGGTCCCGCTTTCCGGCTCATCGAAGGCTCGGAAGTGGTGGCTGTGATGAGCCGAACCTTGGAGAAGGTGCGCTCTTATGCCGAGCGCCACGACATTAAAAAATATTATACCGACGCTTCTGAGCTTATCAACGACCCAAATGTCAACGCCGTCTACATTGCGACCCCTCCTTCCACTCATGTTACCTACACAATCATGGCTTTGAAGGCTGGCAAACCTGTTTATGTCGAGAAACCCCTCTGTTCTAACTACGAGGACTGCAATCGTATCAATCGCGTCTCCCAACAGATGGGGATCCCCTGCTTCGCTGCCTATTACCGCCGCGAGCTGCCCTACTTTCAGAAGGTAAGGGAACTCGTTCAGGCTGGAACGGTGGGCGAGGTCATCAATGTGCAAATCCGTTTCTCTGTTCCTCCGCGCGATCTCGATTATAATTCCCACGACCTGCCTTGGCGTGTAATCCCCGATATCGCGGGAGGTGGTTACTTCTATGATTTAGCGCCCCACCAGATTGATTTGCTTCAGTGCATCTTCGGTCCGATAATCGAGGCGAAGGGTTATTGCTCCAATCGCGGTGGTTTGTATAAGTCAGAGGACACCGTCAGTGCGTGTTTCCGATTTGCCAATGGCCTACCGGGCTCCGGCTCATGGTGCTTCGTGGGGCACGAATCTGCGAAGGAGGATTGTATAGAAATCATCGGAAATAAAGGAAGTCTGCACTTCTCGGTTTTTACTTACGAGCCTATTTCGCTTTTTACCGAGCACGGCCACCAAAACTTTGTTATAGAAAATCCAAAACATGTGCAGCTTCCGCTGATTAGGCAGGTAGTCGAGCATTTGCAGCAGAAGGCTATTTGTACTTGCGACTCTGTCAGTGCAACCTCTGTGAATTGGGTGATGGATCGCGTGCTTGGAAAGTTTTAAGTCGAGATGAATTGGGTTTTGCGCGTTGAAATATCGCTTATTCTCATCGGCATTGCGCTGAATGTCGTGGGCAATCGTGGTTATGAACTGCGCGCAGACACATTGAACGCCGACAGTGCTGTAAAGTACGACCTTTCTGTGCAGAAACTTAACGATAATCTTCCGAATGTTGAGGGTAATAGTGAAAATCCCGCCAAGCGGAGACCGTTTGTCCTGCGACTGTTGGAGAAAGCCCTCGATGTTGACACCAACTACATAGAGCGCGATAAATATAATGTTACGCTGATGGTGCAATCCGACTGGCGCTACAAACTTATAGAACTTAGCGGCAGAGATGGCGGCGGCAAGGAACAGACGCTCTATTTTCATCCTCATTCTCAGGTCATCATCGGTCCGTATGTCGGCTACAGCCTTCTGTGTCTCGGCTGGACGGTAGACATTGGCTCCAATCTCACTACGCGCAACAGCAATCTCTACCTTTCCCTCTACGCCCCTATGTTCGGCATCGATTATTATCATGAGCGCGACATTAACGGCTACAAAATCTCCCGCCTTTCCGGTTTCGACAGCGATGTTATTAAGGCAAGCGAGGGTCTTCGTTTCCCAGGGCTTTCTACAAACATGAAGTATGCCCACCTATACTATATCTTTAATCACCGCCATTTTTCCTATCCCGCAGCTTACAGCCAGACAAATCTGCAGCGCCGTAGCAGTGGTGCCATGATTTTGGGCTATAGCTATTCGCGACAGAATATAAACTTCGACTACAGTCAGTTGCCGCCTCCGTTCTATGACGAAAACGGCAACTTGGCGATTGCACAAGCGTTGAAAGTCGGCAAAATACGCTACACCAATCACTCCGTCTCGCTCGGCTATACTTATAACTGGGTCTTTGCTCGCAATTTCCTGTTCAATGTGTCAGCCTCGCCGGCCGTCGGTTATAATTTCACCAAGGGCGAGCACCTAACCAGCGAGAAGATATACCGTTTGAGCAATTTGAATTTCGATTTCGTCGGCAAGTTAGGGTTCGTGTGGAACTGCCAGCGCCTGTTCGCCGGCGGCTCGTTCACAGCTCACACCTACGCCTACCGACAGTCCACCTTTATATGCCAGAACTCGTTGCTCTCGGCGCAATTATATATGGGCGTCAAGCTATGGCGCAAGAAGCCCGGCGCTTTCTAATGCGCACCTCTCGGATAATCGAACAAAATAAATACAAAAGCCTTATAAAAAATGAAAGAAATCCAATTAAAGTATGGGTGTAACCCCAATCAGAAACCGTCGCGCATCTTCGCTGAAGATGGCGACCTCCCCGTAACTGTGTTGAGCGGCAAACCGGGATATATCAACTTCCTCGATGCACTAAACAGCTGGCAGCTTGTGCGTGAGCTCAAGGCTGCCACAGGTATGCCCGCCGCTGCCAGTTTCAAGCATGTCAGTCCTGCCGGCGCTGCCATCGGTCTGCCGCTGAGCGATGTGCTTAAGAAGATATACTTCGTCGATGATGTGCCGTTTGAGCTCAGTCCTATAGCTTGCGCCTATGCTCGGGCGCGCGGAGCCGACCGCATGTCCAGTTATGGCGACTTCATCGCGCTGAGCGACACCTGCGACGAAGCCACTGCCCTGCTCATCAAACGCGAGGTCTCCGACGGCGTTATCGCTCCCGACTATACGGAAGCCGCCCTCGAGATACTGCGTGAGAAACGCAAGGGAACATACAATGTTATCCAGATTGACCCATCGTATCGCCCCAATCCTATAGAGAAGAAGCAGGTTTTCGGTATAACCTTTGAGCAAGGGCGCAACGAAATCGACCTCACCGGCGACGAACTCTTCCAGAACATACCCACCGCCAACAAAGATTTTCCCGAGGCAGCGCGCAATGATTTGAAAATCGCCCTTATCACATTGAAGTACACCCAGAGCAACTCTGTCTGCTATGTCAAGGACGGCCAGGCCATCGGCATCGGAGCAGGTCAGCAGAGCCGCATACACTGCACCCGCCTCGCCGGCAACAAGGCCGACATCTGGTGGCTGCGCCAGCACCCCCGCGTGCTCAACCTGCCTTGGATTGACAAGATACGCCGCGCCGACCGCGACAATACCATCGATGTCTTCATTTCCGACGACTACGACGATGTCCTGCGCGACGGCACATGGCAGCAGTTCTTCACCACGCGTCCCGAACCCCTCAGCCGCGAGGAGAAGAAGGCGTGGATAGCACAGAACACCGGCGTAGCTCTCGGTTCCGACGCTTTCTTCCCGTTTGGAGACAACATAGAGCGAGCTCATAAGAGCGGCGTGCAATATATTGCGCAGGCCGGCGGCAGCGTTCGCGACGACAATGTGATAGAAACTTGCGACAAGTACGGTATTGCTATGGCGTTCACCGGCATTCGCCTTTTCCACCATTGATAACCCTATGCCGACACAAGACGAACTGACCCAGGCCATGCTTAGCGGCATCTCCTTTCGCAAAGCGCCGAAGGCGCAACCTGCAGATGCCAACAAGGTCAAGACCAAGGCCAAGAAGAAATCTTATATCACCGGCGCTCATGGCTCCGGCTCTGCCAAGATGAAAGCGCGCATCAGAGAACGGCGAGCTAACCGTGGTAAGAAATGACGCAAACTTACATCTCAGTTGAGGTGCAATATCATAAAGATATTGCACCTCGTCTTTGTCATATCATTATTTAACCTTATGTCGTTACTGAATTTGGATAATCAATTCCCCTTTGTGCGTATGCCTTTTTCGATACATTATTGCCGCCGCTGCAATGAGTAACGTGACCGCACCGCCACTACCGTAGGCGAGGTAAGACGTCGTAATATCGTCTTGCTGAGCAGCGGAGCTGTCTGTGGGACTGCATGATATGCTCTCTACAGCCATGCTGTCGGCTAGCGTAATAGGTTAGTTTTATGCAGCTCTGGCTCCGTACCAACCTTGCAGGTATGCTAGTCTTTCACTATAGCCGTTTTGCACTGTGCGCTGTTCATTGTGGTGGTAACCTGCATAAACTCGTTGAGTTTTTGCGCTATATGCAGCCCGTAACGTTGATGCTGAGGTAGAGATAGTTGTCATGCACTACCAGGTGGCACACATTACTCATTATTCCTAATATACGCCCCATATACTTGCCTGCTTTGAGGTCAATCACGGCTATACCGCCGTTGCCGTACATATAACCACGATCATCGGGAGTAAAGATAGTGCCATGTAGGGCGTAGCCACTACCATTGTCGCGGTTCACGGGCTCAGTGGTGCTGAAATTGAGCGGTAGCACATATCCACTACCAAGAGCTACTTGTGGTGCCACTGTGAGGGGGCGTTGCTACTCACATCTATGAGGCTACCGTGTTATTGCCCTAGTGAGCCACCGCCACCGTTGTGTCATAGTTGCTCACAGCAATCATCTTGGGCAGAGATCCGGTCTCCATCATTTTAACTATCGTGTCTGTTTCCGTGTCAATAACAGCAATGGCCTAAGTGTCTTGCGCGTTTATGTCAAACGAGCGGCGGTAGTAGGGGATCCATAGAGATCTGCCCTTATGTGTAAACAAGCTCTCCACCGGCTTACCGTTGAAAGCATTGCTCGCCTCGTAGTGAGTGAATTTGTAGAACTTGAAGGGCTTAGTTCACAGTTCCTTTTCGCTATCGTTGAATACGTGTTGCACTAAGGCCAGTTTCTTGTGCGTAACCATGTCGTAAGCAATAGTCTTGCAGCCCTCTAAGGAGTTGATGTTGTATTTTCTTCCCGTTAGGGTGGATATTCACCGACTTAGGCGAGTGAATATAATTGTCTCATCCCTTGGCAAAAGACGAATAGTGCTGGTGCTTGCCTATCAGCTTGATGTTCTGTTCATTGGCTGCCGTAGTTTCATTCCCAGCGTCGAGGTGGCACACTTTCTGCGTCTCAATCTGAGGAGGTATCTGCATTACAGCAGCAATAATCGTTGCGCAGCGTAACAGAAATCAGTATGAAATAATTGTTAAGCACGAGCACGACTTTATGAACAAGGTGAGCGATAGTTTGCTTGGTAAGATCGCTATGCAAAAGATGTTCTATGTATTTACAAAAAATAGATTGCCGATTGGCTACCTATTTGTAGGTGTCTTATGACCGATTTGCTATGCATTGTTGTTAGTTGTAGGTTTGCGGTCGTTACGCCTGCGTTGTGTACTACGGCGAGAATTGTTGGCAGACGCATCCGTTTTGTTTGTGTCGCTTTTGCGCCGTCCGTTACGATGGCGCGAAGGTCTCTTCCTGCCGTAATTCTTGAATTTATTGTTTCTCTTTGATTTGGCGCCGAAAGGATTGTATTCCGGCACCTCGGTCAGTCCCTCAGGCAGGGGGAGTTTGGGTATCTCTTTGCCGATGACTTGCTCTATCTTGCCGAAATAGTACTGGTCTGCCTCGCCCACGAGTGTGAGAGCGCGCCCCTCCTTGCCGGCACGAGCGGTGCGCCCTATGCGGTGAATGTAATCTTCCGGCTCGTGAGGGACATCGTAGTTGACTACGAGCTGAATATCGTCGATGTCAATGCCGCGCGAGATGATGTCGGTGGCAACGATGAGGCTGATGCGGCCTGCCTTGAAGTCCAGCATGACATGGTTGCGCTCTTCCTGCGTGAGGTCGGAGTGCATGGCGGCCAGACTAAGGCCGAGCTTGCGCAAGCGCAGGGCGAGGTCTTTGACACGCTGCTTCTTGCCAACAAACATAATGGCGCGCAACCCTGAAGATCGTTTCGTGTCGCTGCCGCTGAACTCTGCGAAGATGTGTTCCAGTATTTTCATCTTCTGCGGCTCGTAGCAAATATATGCTTTATGGTCGATGCCTTCGGCAGGCTTGCTCACGGCGATGCGCACCTCCACGGGGTCGTGGAGCAGCGAGTTGGCGAGTTGGCGTATGCCTGCCGGCATAGTGGCAGAGAAGAGTAGGGTGTGGCGATTGGTGGGCAGGTGGGCGGCTATCTTCATGATGTCGTCGTGAAAGCCCATGTCGAGCATACGGTCTGCCTCGTCAAGCACAAAGAATGATACTTTGCTAAGGTCTACATTGCCCAGTTGGAGGTGGCTGATAAGGCGCCCGGGGGTAGCCACTATGATGTCGGCGCCGCGCTTCATGCCGCGCAGCTCCTGTTCATAGCGTATGCCGTCGTTGCCGCCATAGACGGCGACGCCCGAGAAGGGGAGATAGTAAGAAAATGCCTCCAGTGCCTGGTCTATCTGCATGGCGAGTTCACGAGTGGGCACCATGATGACACAATTGACGCTGCCCTCGGGATAGTCGCCGCTGCATAGGCGGTTGAGTATCGGCAGGAGGTAGGTCGCAGTCTTGCCGGTGCCTGTCTGGGCGATACCCACGAGGTCGCGCCCTTCCAAGAGGGGCGGTATGGCTTGTTCCTGGATAGGTGTGCACTGCTCGATGCGCATCTCATAGAGCGCGTCGAGCAATCGGTCGTCCAGGGGGAGTTCGTCGAAATACATGGTGTATGATTTGATTCTGTTATTTGGGTGTCCGCCTAAAAAGCATAAAAGCTATGACGGAGAAGATGATGTTGGGTATCCATACTGCCAGCATCGGTGGCCAACCGCCGCTGGTGGCGAATGATGCGGATATTGTTTGAAACAAGATGTAGCCGAAACTCAACGCCAAGCCCAGTCCGAGCGAGAGCCCCATGCCGCCTTTGCGCTTCTCGCACGAGAGGGAGACACCGATAATGGTCAATATCAGCGCCGCGAAGGCTGATGCGAACCGCTGATGATACTCTACTTCAAAGGTGCTCACATTAGCGGAACCGCGCATTTTCTGTTTGTCTATATACTCGCTGATTTCGGGTGTGGTCATAGTCTCCTGCTGATTGCGCGTGTAGAGTAAATCTTGCGGCTCGACTGTTATGATGGTGTCGAGCTCTCTGCCGGAAGATATTATCTCGTGCATTCCGCGCAGCTCGCGTATATTATAATTGATTATGCGCCATTGGTAGCGGTTCTCGGCTATGGTGTCGTATTGTATGCGCAATGCCGTAAGGTGGGAAACAAGTTTCTTATTCTTGAACTTGTCTAAGCAAAAGCCGGTGCCCGATTTTGTTTTGATGTTGAACGAGGAGAAAAAGGCGATGACTCCTGTGTCTACCTGCAACTGCACATTGTCTACCACGGTGATTTGTCGCTTTTTGATGTATTGGTTTTCAAAATCAGTGCGCACTTTGTTGGAGTGGGGTATCACATATGAGCCCAGCGCGAGGTTCAGTAGACCGATGAGTAAGGCGGAAATAATATAAGGCCTCAATATTCTGCGGAAGCTCATGCCGTTGGAGCGCATCGCGATGATTTCGCTGCGATCGGCGAGCTTGGATGTGAAAAAGATGACGGATATAAAGACAAACAGCGAGCTGAACAGGTTGGCGAAGTATGGGATTGTATTAAGGTAGTAGTCTGTAAAAATCCGCCCCCACGAGATTCCGAATTCCTTGTTTGCGGTTGTGAGTTTGTCTATCTTCTCGTTGAAATCGAAGACGATGACTATGGCAATGATGAGCAGGATAGAGAAAATGTAGGTGCCTATAAACTTTCGGGCGATATAGCGGTCGATACGGTTTATAGGCGGATTGCTTTGCCACCGCTCCCAACGGCGAACGATGCCATGCTTGATTTTATTAAAGAGCTTCAGTTTCATTGTATTTAGCTCGTGATTTTGTTCTCCTAAAGACGGCTTATAGTCTTTGACTTACCTGTTCAATCATCACACGATGCCAATTATAATAATCGCCCTCGATGATATGTCGCCGCGCCTCGCCGACCAACCAAAGGTAGAAAGCCAGATTATGAATGCTGGCGATTTGCATTGCCAGCAGCTCCTTGGCCTTAAACAAATGGTGGAGGTAGGCTTTGGTGTAGAGCCTGTCTACAGTCGCAGTGCCGTTAATATCTATGGGCTCGAAGCAATCTTCCCACTTCTTGTTGCGCATATTTATCACGCCGTGGCTGGTAAACAGCATCGCGTTGCGACCATTTCGAGTGGGCATGACGCAATCAAACATATCGACGCCGCGAGCTATGTTCTCAAGCAGGTTGACCGGAGTGCCTACGCCCATCAAATAACGCGGCCGGTCTGTAGGCAGAATCTCGTTAACGACCTCAACCATCTCATACATCTGCTCTGTGGGCTCGCCGACGGCAAGACCGCCGATGGCATAGCCGTCGGCACCGAACTGTGTAACGAAATTAGCGCTCTCGCGCCGCAAATCCTTGTAGACGCAGCCCTGAACAATGGGGAAAAGACTCTGCCCGTAGTCGTAGAGTGGGGTAGTCTCGTTAAAGCGTTTCATGCAACGCTCGAGCCAGTTATGAGTGAGTTTGAGGGATTTGCGTGCATAGTTGAAATCTGCCGTTCCCGGGGGGCATTCGTCAAAAGCCATCATGATGTCGGCACCAATAGCTCGCTCGATGTCTATTACACCCTCGGGCGAGAAGAAATGCTTGCTGCCGTCGATATGGGAGCGGAATTCGCAGCCTTCCTCGCTGAGCTTGCGGATACCCGTGAGGCTGAAGACTTGAAAACCGCCGCTATCGGTAAGCATCGGGCGGTCGAAACCGTTAAATTTGTGCAGGCCGCCGGCTTTTTTGATGATCTCGATGCCCGGGCGGAGGTAGAGGTGGTAAGTATTGCCCAGAATAATCTGCGCTTTAATGTCGTCAGTGAGCTCACGGAGGTGTACGCCCTTGACAGAACCCACCGTGCCGACCGGCATAAAGATGGGCGTTTGAATATCGCCGTGGTCGGTGTGGATAATGCCGGCACGGGCGTTGGTGCCGCCGGTGTCAGTGTGCTGAAGACTAAAGGTCATTTTGCTTGTTGTTGTCGATGGTAAACTCTACGGCGTTCTCCACCTTGTCTTTGAGCAGGGCGATTTTAAGAACATCGCTCACATTTTCCACATATTCAAACTTGACGCCCTTAAGGTACATCTGCGGAATGTCTTCGATGTCCTTGCGGTTATCTTGGCAGATAATAATGGTGTCGATGCCGGCGCGCTTGGCGGCAAGAATCTTCTCTTTGATTCCACCCACGGGCAGCACCTTTCCGCGCAGCGTGATTTCGCCTGTCATCGCCACCTTGTCGCGCACTTTGCGCTGGGTAAGGGCAGAAACGATGGAGGTGGCTATGGTAATGCCCGCCGAGGGGCCGTCTTTAGGCGTAGCGCCCTCAGGAACATGAATATGAATGTTGTAATTGTCGAAGATGCGGTAGTCTATGCCTAACTGCTCGGCGTGAGCCTTGGTGTACTCTACGGCAAGGGTGGCGGACTCCTTCATCACATCGCCGAGGTTGCCCGTAAGAGTGAGTTTGTTGCCCTTTCCCTTGCTTACGCTGGTCTCGACGAAGAGAATTTCGCCTCCCACCGAAGTCCACGCCAAGCCCGTAACCACGCCGGCGTAACGATTGCCCTGATAGATGTCGCGCGAGAAGATAGGCTTGCCTAAGAACGACTTGATGTCGGCAATATTGATTTTGGTGGTGGAGAAAACACCCTCGCGTGCATACTGATAGTCGATTTTGCGCAGCACTTCGCTGATTTTCTTCTCTAAGGTGCGCACACCGCTCTCGCGAGTGTAGTGCTCGATGATTTCTTCAAGCGCAGGCTTGGAGAATTTTATCTCCTTCTCGTCTTGCAGCCCCGCCTCCTCCTTTGCTTTGGGGATAAGGTGGCGCTTTGCAATCTCGATTTTTTCTTCAGTGATGTATCCGCTCATCTCTATCATCTCCATGCGGTCTCTCAGCGGCGCGGGAATGGTGCCGATGCTGTTGGCAGTGGCAATGAACATCACCTTGGAGAGGTCGAAGTCGAGGTCTACGAAGTTATCGTGGAATGTGCTGTTCTGCTCCGGGTCGAGCACCTCTAAAAGGGCGGAACTGGGGTCGCCGTTAATGGTCTGCTGTGTCACTTTGTCTATCTCATCGAGCACGAAGACGGGGTTGGCCGTGCCGCACTTGATAAGCCCCTTGATTATGCGCCCGGGCATAGCTCCGATGTAGGTGCGGCGATGTCCTCTAATCTCCGCCTCATCGTGAACGCCGCCCAAGGAGACGCGCACATACTTTCTGCCCATCGCTTTGGCTATGCTGCGTCCCAACGAGGTCTTGCCGATGCCCGGAGGGCCGTAGAGGCAGATGATAGGCGACTTGAAGTCGCCGCGTTTCTTGATTACGGCCAAGTGTTCGAGTATGCGCTCCTTCACTTTGTCGATGCCGTAGTGATCACTGTTGAGAGTGCTTTCGGCTTTGAGTATGTCGATGTTGTCTTCGCTATATTTGCCCCACGGAATGGAGGTAACCGTCTGCAGATAGTTGAGCTGCACCTGATAATCAGGGCTCTGCTGGTTGATATGCTCTAACTTGGCGATTTCTTTTTCGAGCGTCTGGCGCGTAGGCTCCGGCATTTCCAATGCTTTCAACTTGTCGCGCAACTCCTGCACATCGTTGGTCTGCGTGTCGCCCAGCTCCTCTTGTATATTGCGCAGCTGCTGTTGGAGGAAGTACTCCCTTTGCTGCTGATCGAGGTCTTCGCGTGTCTTCTTCTGTATATTGGCTTTCAGCGAGGCGAACTGAAACTCCCTGTTGAGCAGCGAGAGCAGACGCAACGCCCTGGCCTTGGGGTCTGAGATGCACAGCAGATCCATCTTGTCCTTAGTTGAGATGCTAAGGTTGGCGCACACGAAGTTGATGAGGAAAATCGGGTTGCTGATATTCTTTATAGCAAAGCTGCTTTCGTCGCCGATATTGTCATCCATCTGCATGAGCTTAACAGTCATCTCGCGGATAGCGTCAGTCTGCACGGCAAACTCCTTGTCATTGACAGGCATCTTTTCTTCGTAGATAGGGTAGGTGTGTGCCTTGTAGATGCCACCTCGTTTGAAGAGGTCGTTGAGCCCAAAGCGGCAGTAGCCCTGTATCAGCGCGGTGTAGTAGCCGTTAGGCAACTCGATGACGCGCATAACCTTGCCCACCGTTCCCACTTCGTAGAGATCCTTGAGCTTAGGCTCGTTGGTCTTTGAGTTGCGCTGGTAGGTTACGCCTATATAGCCGTTGGTCTCCATAGCACGCTGTATCACGTCGAGCGAAAACTGGCGCTCGATTGTTACCGGCAGCACGATGCCGGGAAAGAGTACCATATTTCTCAGTGGCAGAATAGGGAGGACGTCGCTTTTAAGGCTGATATTGAAGATAGTCTCCGCATCACCGTCAAAATCGGCAATCAGGGAGATACCGGTTATCTTTTCATCGTTGTTCATAGTCGTTACAAATCAAGTGTTAGCACTTCTTGCCGCAGCATAACGCTTACTTTCGGGCACAATGCCACATTTTAAGCAGCAAAGTTAATACAATTTTTACAGAGCTTGCCCCACTTGCTGTGTAAAACGGTTGCGCGACCGTATATTTTGCTGCCGTGCCGACAATTTTCAGCGTTTACAAGTAACCGAACTCCCACCTTGCTGCACCTAACCTCGTCGAAGTTTATAAAAAAGGCCTCCGCGGGGGGGGGGTGTGGGGGGGGGGGGG
>JAFLUU010000034.1 GCA_022508585.1 Prevotellaceae bacterium
TAGCAAACCGCCAAATAGCTAATGGTTTCTTCGTAGAGATCTTATGCAGACCGATAAAGACAATTGCGGATAAATTCCGCGAATTGCAAATACCAATTCACTTATTATCTCTTAATGGGCTTTCAGATATTCGTAGCGCTTGGTATATAGCAAAATTGTTAAAAAAACAAAAGAAATGTATTATTCATGTCCATAATTTCAAAGATGCTTTTACTGCTGCATTTGCTCGTAAATTTGCAGGCAGAAAAGATGTGCACATTGTATTATCGCGACATATTACCCGTAAAGGTAAAAACACTATATTATATCGTTGGCTTTATCGGCAACTCGATTGGCTCAGTTTTGACTCACAAGTCTCGCGTGATGAATTTTATAGTACTCAACCTTCTATGCCCCAAAAAAAAACTGGAATAATTCGCACAAGTATTGTCTTACCAACAAAGATTGAACGAGCGAATGTAAGACAGCTTTTTAATATTGATGAAAACAAAGTTATTGGTATGTATCATGGGAGATTGCATCCAGAAAAAGGTCTTGACATACTAATAAAAGCAGTATCATTGCTGCGTGATAAGTCCTTATGTGTTTTAATTGTTGGAAGTGGAAGTGAAGAATATACCACGCATCTCCAAGATCTTATAGAAGAATTATGTCTTGATGAGATGATTGTATTAGCCGGTTTTCGTCATCCTGTATTCCCGTTTTTGGCAGATGCGGATTTTGGTATTTTGCCTTCTATTGTAAAGGAAGGTTGCCCACTTTCTCCGCAGGAATATATGTCGCAAGGACTTCCTGTCGTAGTTACAAATAATGGAGGACAAAGAGAATACATAGAAGATCGGATTAATGGATTACTTGTTGCGCCAGGAGATATACAAGCTCTTGCCGAGGCAATAGGGTTTATGGTTGATGATGTGGAATTTAGACAGCAATTAGGAAGACAAGCTAAGATTGATTTTTCCGAAAAATTAAGTTACGATTTTTTATATAATCAAATAACTCGTCTTTATGGACAATTGGGCATATAATTTATTAGTGTTTATTTTTCTATGGACATATAGTTATATGGTATATCTCGCTTGTAATCATGGATTAGCTCCTAATGCTCGATTACAGCAATTGATTCGCTATTTGGTGGGTTCGTTAGTTGCGGTTACTCCATTATTCATCGTTAATACCTATCCTTTGCAGCCTGCAATATTGTTATCCCTAATAGTTTCGTTGTCGTGGATAATAACGTATCCATTGTTATATCATCTTACCAATCGGAAATTTGCCCCAGACTATGATCATCAGATAGATGAAGTTTTTGGGCTTTATTTGTTTGGTATGTTGACATCTTTGTTGATGTTGCCTATATGTAGATGGATTGTAGGAATAGTCATATTTATATTCTTTTTTGTTTGTGTTGTACAATGGTGTTATTATTTGATATGCGATACCTGTATTGATGCACGTGGAATGAAAATGTTACAAGAAACTCA
Organism: Prevotellaceae bacterium; assembly: GCA_022508585.1. Taxonomy (GTDB): domain Bacteria; phylum Bacteroidota; class Bacteroidia; order Bacteroidales; family Bacteroidaceae; genus UBA6382. Next base: position 1,485 of record JAFLUU010000034.1, read on the forward strand.
CTATAATGAGATACTAGAATTTTTGCGTTCCTATTCTTTTATTTATATTTTGTTAATATGCCTGGGCTTGATTTTGATCGCTATTGTCTGTGTTTGCATACCCTTGTTATGGCCCGTTTTTCCTGTAGAAGTTGACATTTGGTGTACCACTATCTTGATGATAATAGTTCTTTCTATAATGTGGTATATGTTTAAACTACATCATGGGTTAGTTTCTCGTATCGGAGTTGTGCAACTATTCATTACCGTAAGAGAATATGTAAAGAATAATGCACGATATATTGATATGCAACAAAAGCGGCTAAATAATCTTGATGTGCGCTCCATTACGCCAATGGAAGAGGCGCATACAATATTACTTGTTATTGGCGAGTCTGCTTCGCGTGACTTTATGAGTGCATTTACTCCTATAACAGAGGATACGACCCCGTGGTTACGTACATTAAGTGAAGACGAGCATCATTGTATCCTATTCCCCAATGCATATAGTTGCGACATCCAGACAGTACCAACTCTTGAACGTGCATTAACGGAGTGTAATCAATATGATGACGGTGAATTTTATCAATCATGTTCTATTGTAGATATAGCTCGAAAACTCGGTTATCGTGTACATTGGTATAGCAATCAAGGCCATCTTGGTGCGGCAGATACACCTGTAACTCTTGTCGCGAATACTGCAGATGTGGCAAAATGGACACGTCAAGAGCTGGGTAAGCCTCAGTATGACGAGACTCTTCTCGATTTTCTCGATGAAATTGACCCTACACAGCGAAATGTGGTAGTCTTGCATCTAAAAGGTAGTCACTTTAATTATGAAAATCGTTTCAAGGAGTCAACTCGACAATGGGGAGCACCAAAGAGTCACGACAAAATAACTAATTATAAAAATACCTTGTATTATACCGATACTGTATTAAGGTCATTTTATGAATATAGCCGATCTCGTCTTAATTTGCAAGCGATGATTTATTGTAGTGATCATGCAGATGTCCCTGATCGTCATCGACAACCTAATATTGGTGGTTTTCGCGATCTCCGTATACCTCTTATGGTTTGGTTATCAGACGAATTTCAGAACTTGCGACCTCGTTGTGTCGAGGCATTACGCACTAACCGGACGTTATACTGGACCAATGATTTGCTATATGATCTTTTCTGCGGTTTATTGGACATTGAGTCCAATCATTTCCATGTTGAAAATTCGTTAACCTCGCTTGATTATAGATTTACACGAGAACAATTAATCGCGATGGGAGGTAAAATTCGTATAGCCGAAGATGAGAATTAAGGCAATACAAACAAATATTTTGTGCAAAGCGAGTCTCTAAACATATGCTCGCATCAAAACATTAAGCTGGTCGCCTAAAAAACACAAAATTCTATTATGGGAATTAAGAATATTCTTGTTGTTAGATTTCGCCAGATGGGTGATGCAATTATCGCTACAGCGTTGCTCAATACCCTGCGTTCCACTTTCCCTAACGCAACGATAGATTTTGTGCTTAACGACAAGATTGCATCGTTATTTGAAGGCCATCCGTCAATCAATAATCTGATTACATTTACTAACGAAGAGCGCTATAGCCCTATGCGATATGTAAGAAAAGTATGGCGAGTGGTTCACAATAAGCGTTATGATGTGATAATAGATTTGCGCAGCACAGTCAATACTATGATTTTTGCACTCCTCTCACCTCGCACAAAATATCGCATAGGCAAAGCCAAAGGTTATACACATCTGGTTTTTAATCATACCATAGGCAAGTGCCCGAATGATATGTCGATGGTAGATTATGACATTAGTTACGCGTCAGCCCTTGCCGTAGAGCGATCAATAAAGGTTATCAAAACATTTACACTCCATATAACCCCACAGGAACGCGAAAATTACGCAGCATATATGCAGCAGCAAGGAGTCAATCTCAACAACCCCGTAATGTTGGCTAATGTTACAGCCAAATTAACCAACAAAATATGGAATGAAGAGTACATGATTCAAGTCATTGACCAATTTATTTCGGCATATCCCGATTGGCAGATAATCTTTAATTACGCTCCAGGGCAAGAAGAGACCAATGCACGACGAATATACCAACAATTAGGTTCGCCTGCGCAGATACTGATAGATGTAAAAGCACGTTCTGCTCGTGAACTCGTAGCTTTAGGTTACAATCTCACTTGTTTTTTTGGTAATGAGGGTGGGGCGCGACACATTATGCAGGCCGTGGGTTGTCCGTCCTTTGTAATCTGTGCTCCAGGCAATAGCAAAGATGTATGGATTGCTAAGAACGAGGTGTTAGCCGAGGGCATTGCACCATCAGACTTCGCTTCAGCGCAAGAGCTTGCTCAAATGACCCGTGAACAACAATACGCCCTCATTAAACCCACGTTTGTTTGGGCGCATCTTCAGCAATTTATTGCAAGGTTACCTCGTGTAGAGTAGAAAACGCAGTCCACTTATTTGCAATATCGTACGCTCGAAAACATTTTGTCGCTAGTGAAGAAGACAATGATGCTTGCTGATGTTGTGGCTGTGGATAATTTAGACTGTAGGTTAGGATTAACTCCGCAGGCGTTGACAACTCAACTGAATGCGTTTGGTTTTATATTTGAGCAGATGTGTGTTCGCGACCTGAAGGACTAATTGTTATGTGATAATTGTTTTATTCTCGGTCGGCGCGCTTGCGCTGCGTATGGTCGAGGATTATCTTGCGCATACGAATGTTTTCCGGCGTAACTTCCACATATTCATCTGCCTTGATGTACTCCAACGCTTCCTCAAGACTGAACTCTACCGCAGGAATGATGTGCGCTTTCTCGTCAGTGCCGCTGGCGCGTACATTGGTAAGCTGTTTGGACTTAGTTACATTGACCACAAGGTCTATTTCATGCACATGCTCGCCCACTACCTGCCCCAGATAGACTTGGTCCTGGGGGTGAATGAAGAAACGGCCGCGGTCCTGCAGCTTGTCTAGCGCATAAGCGAAGACGGTGCCGCCCTCTAATGCCACAATGGAGCCGTTGATGCGGCGCGTGATGTCGCCTTTGTAGGGCTGGTACTCCTTATAGCGATGCGCCATGATGGCTTCGCCCTGCGAGGCGGTGAGTATGTTGGTACGCAAGCCGATAATGCCGCGCGAAGGTATGTCAAAGGCAATGTTTACACGACCTTGCTGACTCTCCATAGAGGTCATTTCGCCTTTGCGTCGGGTAATCATGTCGATTATCTTGCTGCTAAATTCTTCTGGAACATTGATGGTCAGTTCTTCGACGGGCTCGCATCGCACTCCGTCGATTTCCTTATATATTACCTGCGGCTGACCAACCTGTAGCTCGTAACCTTCGCGGCGCATGGTCTCAATAAGTACGGAGAGATGGAGCACTCCGCGGCCGGAGACTATCCAACTGTCGAAATTGTCGGTTTTCTGTACCTTGAGCGCGAGATTTTTCTGCAGTTCCTTTTGCAATCGTTCCTCTATCTGGCGGCTGGTGCAGAATTTGCCCTCTTTTCCAAAAAACGGGGAGTTGTTAATGGTGAAGAGCATGCTCATCGTAGGCTCGTCGATGGTGATTGGCGGCATCGGATCGGGATTTTCAAAATCGCAGATGGTGTCGCCAATCTCGAAGTCCTCCAAACCTATGATGGAGCAGATATCTCCGCACTGCACCTCGTCAATACGCTTGCTGCCCATTCCTTCAAAGGTGTGTAGCTCCTTAATTTTTGTTTTTTGCTGGCTCCCATCGCGGTGGGCAATGGTAATATTCATGCCCTCGCGGATTGTTCCGCGATTGACGCGCCCCACAGCGATGCGCCCTGTGTAGTTAGAATAGTCGAGGGAGGTGATGAGCATCTGGAGGGTGCCATTATTGACGCTCGGAGCAGGAATAACTTCCACTATCTTGTCCAACAGGTAGGTAATGTCGTTAGTCGGCGTGTTGTAGTCGGATCCCATCCAGCCTTGCTTGGCAGAACCGTAAACGACAGGGAAGTCCAGCTGCTCTTCGGTGGCACCGAGTGAAAACATGAGGTCGAAAACCATCTCGTAGACCTCTTCCGGTCGGCAGTTGGGCTTGTCCACCTTGTTTACGACGACAATAGGCTTGAGCCCGATGTGCAATGCTTTCTCAAGCACGAAGCGTGTTTGGGGCATGGGGCCTTCAAAAGCATCGACCAGCAGCAAACAACCATCGGCCATGTTGAGAACGCGCTCTACCTCGCCGCCAAAATCGGAGTGTCCGGGAGTATCTATGATATTGACCTTAACTCCTTTATAATCGATACTAACATTTTTGGAAAGAATGGTGATTCCGCGCTCGCGCTCGAGATCATTGTTGTCAAGAATGAGCGTTCCTGCCTGTTGATTGCTACGAAAAAGATTGCCTGCAAGCAACATTTTGTCTACGAGCGTAGTCTTACCATGGTCAACATGTGCAATTATCGCAATGTTACGTATTTCTGTCATTATGGTGGCGTGTTTATAATTTGCCGTTGCGTATTGTTTTTTTGTAGCGAGGGCGTTATTAACTTCGAGACGCAAAGTTAGCAATAAATTAACAAAGCGCGTAGACGATACACATCGTTTTTTATCAAAGAGTTAAAGCGAGATTGAACAGTTGTAGCGCATTGAAATTTCTGCCAAAGTGCAATCGGTGGTAAGAGTGTGGTGATTATGTTTGGTTTATAGGTTTCCAATACATGGGTGAGCCTGATTATAATAACAATAGGTCTGAGGTAATTATATTCCTCAGACCTATTGTTTTGAGTGTATGCGGTTCGTATTTGTTCTTTATCTCAAAAGAAATATAAATAGCGAACCATGGATTTTGTCGTCGCAATATTGTCTATTTAATTGCAATCTTTTTACCATTAATGATGTAAACCCCTTTAGTCTGCCGATTTGCTTTCTTGCCGTCAATGCTAAAAGCCGAGCCATTTGCAAAGGCTGCTGCGTCTACATTATTATTGTCATTGCGAAGATCTATAATTCCGGTATCATCGTCTGTATAAGAATTCTCATCGACAATTTTCAGCGTCTCTGCAGTATCGGAAGTCACAGAGAGATAGGCTTTGTTGGCAGGAAGGTATTTTAGATCCGAGGCAGTTACGAAACACAGTTCGCCATCTACTTCACCGAGTATGCGCATAGTTTTCGGATCGTAGGGCACGACATTTCGTAATTCATTTGCTAAGTCGGTTGTCGCCTCGCCGCCGTTAATGGACGGCATGACATAGCTGAAATAAATGCCTTTCAGCATATTGTCCTTAACCGAACCTGTGTAATTGGTAAGTAGTGTGATGCGATTTACAGTAGGGTCAGCAGAACTACATTCAAGAATGACTGGAGTCTCAGCAGGAATAGTAGTGCCTGAAATCTTTACGATTTCTGCAAGGGTTTGGTTAGTTTCCTTGATATAGTATGCCTTCATTCCTTCAGACATAACGAAAGGGAAGCCTGCATATATGGTAGAATAGTGTTTGTCGCCGATACTTACTTCTGGTGTTATGCCAAAGTATTGTTCTTTATTATTTATTGGCAGAATTTCCCAATCCACTTCAGGCTCTGCACGACTTGTATTTGCCAGGATATAACCGCTATTCCCACTTTTGTCAACAATATTATTGTTGTCTTTAATATAAGCAGCAGTGCCAGAGTCCGTAGCATAGAGCCAATAGGCTCCCTCTCTTGAGCGGCTATTATATATTTTGAGATAGTGCCCACCTGTAAGAATTTTGGTATCCAAACCCTGCCCCCGCAGGACATAACCATCTGTCGCCTGCGATATATAAATAATTGAGCCTGGATCTGATACGACATTGGAGAATGTCGAGGTTGTCTTTAAAGCATAAATGTGTGCTCCACCATTAGCAACTTGCCAGAGACTTTTATTCTGGCTGTCAACCTTGCTATTAACAATGGACATGTAACGCCCTGTTTCTGCATTACGGATACGATAATACCCATCTCCGCTTAGCTGTGCGTGTACGAGACCACTTAATGTCGCATACAATATTAATAAAGACAATTTTCTCATAGAGTGTGATAATGAAAAGAAGAAAACCCCAACTTCCACTTTTAGTCAAAAGCGTAGTTAGGATTTTCTTAAGTTATCGTTGTGTTAAATTATTCTGCAATACAAATTACTACGCGGTTATTGTCGTTGATGTCAAATGGTTGTACTCGAGAACCTTTGCTATCTGACGATATGCGATTTGCTGCGATTCCGTATTGTTCCTTGAGTGCCTTGACAACGGCAGCCGCGCGTTGAGCTGCAAGACGATCGTTAATAGTATTGTTACCAGTACCAGCATCAGCATAACCAGAGAGTTCAACTTTAGCCTCAGGATACTTGGTCAGATACTCTGCAATCTCTTTTACTTTCACTGCTTCCTTTGCAGAAATCTTAGAAGAGTTAATCGCGAAGTAAATGTTATGGCGCAATGGCTCAACCTTTGCAGGAGCAGGTGTGGGGACTGGTGCAGGTGTGGGGACTGGTGCAGGTGTGGGAGCCTCCACGACTTTCTCCACGACTTTTTCCACAACACGGTCTACGTAGCGAACCTCTGGTTCTGGAGCAGGAATAGTGCGAGTTGAGTGTGTGGTACCAAGATTAACTTTTACACCAACAAGAGCATTAAAATACCAGTCCAAGTTTTTAGCTTTCTTAGAATTGTATCTGTCGTTCAATGTGTTGGCGTTTAATTCAAGGCCTACACTCACAGCATCTGAAATATAATAATCTGCAGTTACTCCAGCCTGAGCAAATGGACGAACTTTGCTACCACTCCAAAGGTATTCTAATGGCATTATTGCCACTTCAGGTACTGTGCCACCATATACATCCTTAATAATAGCATTGTTTGCATCTTTTGCCTCACCATTGCTGAAAGCAATGTCGAGACCTAAACCTGCAAATACGCCAAAGTTAATTTTGCGATAGGGATTGTATCCACAGAAGAAATTAGACAGATTGAATGTTGCGTCAATAGATGGTGCGATATAATTCCACTTCCATTTATATGTAACATCATTTATCTCAGAACCACCTTTGCTCCATGCACCATTAACTGCAAGACGACTTCCAATGACGGGAGTAAACTGATAGCCGCCAGCAATTTGAATGTTAGGTGAGAGCAATTTCCCAAAACTTATTTCACCGAGTGTATATTGACCACCACCTTGAAGTTGTACATAAAAGTGTGGGTTAAATACGTATTCAGTCTTAGGTTCTGCCGTATTTTGGGCAGCTACTGAAAGAAAGCCCAGTGCCAACAGGCAAGATAAGATTGATTTCTTAATTTTCATAACTTATATATTATTTATGTTTTTACTACTTCACAGAGATATAGAATGTCTTCGTACGTGTGTTGCCAGAGTAATCAAGAGCTGAATAGGTAATCTCGTAGGTGTTGCCCTTCTCAAGACCATTTAACGTTACGGTCTTACCTGCATTTCCAGAAAGAACCTTACCAAAGTCTTTATTTGCAGCATTAATATCTGCAGGAGTCTTGGTTGAATTTCCAGAGATAGCTGTTACAGCGATAAATTTCTTAAATGCGGGAGCGAAAAGCTCTGCAGTGTAAGAAGTCGGTGCCAATGTAATGGAAGTACCAGTTACTTGTGTACCAAGTTTAGAAGTAGTTACACGACCGATATTGCCATTACCATCAGTGTAAAGCAAGCATGGCTGGAGTGCGGTATTAACAGAACCTACGAGATTGCTGAATATGTTGTTTACGCGGTCGATATAGCCGAAAATACCATTCTTAAGTCTGTCGCGAAGGTCGTTCAGATCAGAACTGAGATTAGACAACTCACTAAGTCTTGCAAGAGCCTTGTTTACTTCGTCAAAATCAAGACTTTCATTCATATCCCTAATAACGTCATCAAATTTCTCCGATAAATCTAATGGGTATTTAATAGTGTACTCGTTATTTGTAAATGTAATATCTGTAGCCTCGGTATAACCTATAGGATTGCCTTCGTTGTCATAAACTATAATTCTGTTGCCTTCTATATCAGCCTTGCCTTTGAGGTCACCTGCAGAAATAGTAATTACTATTTCCATTTTCAATGCCTCTCTTGTAGACTCTCTTAATTGAATTTTTTTAAGTTTAATCTCACCAAGATCGGAGAAATCTGGAATAATCTCCGTTATTTGGTTGAACATGCTGTTAATAGCGTCGCCAACAAAGTTCTCAATGCGTTCAATGCCAGGGATGCTGTATTTCGCATCTTTCATAAAGTCATAAGACAAAGGCTTTACTGCTGTGGCAGCAATGGCGTATTGAGAGGTAACGTTATGCTTCGTTCCAACTTCAGCATTGGTTTCAGCATCGGTATCAATAGAATCACTCCATGTAGCTTGTACCGCGTAAGCTGGCATATTGAGGTTATTAGATGCTTCATTGAGCAGTGTAGCAGCAAGTTTAGCGATAGAGCTCTTAGAACGCTGCTGGATAACTTCCTTAGCTGCGTCTTTTATGTTTTCGAGATCAACACTTACCTTTACTTTCTCTATATCATCTGCGTTCAGAGTGGCAGCAGCTTCATAGAAACCGTTGGCATTGATCGCACGAACATAACCGAAAGACAACTCTTTGTCAGAGCCCTTAACTGCAGCCAACTTAATTGGCGATTCGTTGCCTTGGCTGGTAACCAGCTTTACAATTTGATCTTCAAAGTCTACAGTATTGGGATTAATTGTCAAGTAAAGTTTACCTGCGTTGCCTGTTTCTGTGTCAAAAAGGAGTTGACCTGCATCCCAACCTTCTTGCTCTACATTAACACCTGCTTTAGTGATGATGTTAGCATCGGGGAATTGGATTGTCGCTGCAGTCTTGCCGTAGTAAGCACCCAAAATGGTTGTACGAATGTCGGCAGGAAGTGAAGCGCTACCAAAGAGAGGATTCTCTGTGGCGTTGATTTCAATGCCAGTTATCATACTGCTAAGAAGATTGCGCAACATCGTTCTTGTCTTTACTTCTAAAGCATTTACTTTTGCGTCAACTTCGCTTGTGATAAGCTCATATAAAGAGTCCAACTGAATGTCTAATGTATCTTGAGTAACGTAGTCCTTTGTAGCAAGGATAGAGTCGATTTTGCTTACGACCTCGCTTTCTTTCACGAAATCCTTAACGTCTTCTGCTGTCAGGAAACCGCGCTGCTCTAACTCGTTTGCCAAATCTGAAGACGTAATATAGCCATACTCCTCAACGATGCTTTGAACTTCTGCTTTCAGCTCATCAGCCTTTACATAAGCTTCTAATGCTGTTTGCAACTCCTCGTCAGTCAGATAATCGCCGAGATAGTTCTCGAGACTGTCTCTTGTTAAATAACCATAACCTTCAACGATGGTTTTCACTTTGTCTGCATCAACAAGTCCAGCCAAAGCGTTTGCAAGAGAGTCTTTGATGAGACCATTGACTTTGCTTTCTGTTACATAGCCTTTATTGTCAATAAGAGAATTGATGTCATCCTTTAGCAGAGCAAGAATATCCCCACCTTTACCAGCAAGCCAATCGTTAAGTGTGGAGTTTATATTAGTTTTAAAGTACTCAAAATCGTACTCAAAATCTGTAAGGCGTTTCCCAATGCCATCAATGCCATTAATTTGGTCGTCCAAAGTCTTTACCTGATCTCTCAAACTGTTAATTTTACTATCACAGCTATCGCCACATCTTGCAATTTGCTTATTTAAAGTGTCGATTTGTACTTGCAAAGCATTCTTTGCTTCATCAAGTTCTTTAAGCGCATGTTTCAGACCAGATGAAAACTGCCCTTGCAATTCCGTTTTTACATCGGCCTCATTGTCTGTACAAGAGACGAATGATGTTGCAGCACCTACTGTTAAAGCGACTGCAAACATTAGTCTAAAAAAGTTTTTGTTCATAAATTTTAGATGTTAAAGTTTTTGTGATATTTATATGTGTTTGTGGGCAAAGTTACGATAGAAAAGTCAAACTGCGCATTTTTTTATCGTATATTTTATGCATTGTGTCTTTTTCTGGCGTTTTTTTTGTGAAAGGACTCTTTGCGTTTGGAAATAGCAATCTATACTTTGCAAAATACATCTCTCTTATACTAAAAAGCGAGTAATGTGGAATTAAGCTCGTGAGGAACGGAATCAGTGGGCTTCACTTGTGTGTAAATATCAATCTTTCGCACGTATATATAAATAAGGTGTATATTATTCGCTATAAAGCATCTGATATAGTCGAGAAAATAGCGTATGTTGTAAGATGCCATGGTAATTATTCACAAAGAGCCTGCAAATTATGACTTGCAAGCTCTTATATATCGTTATCGTGAGGTTGGGATTCGCGTTGCGACTCTACTCAATTACCCACGTATCGTTCGTATCTAAGAGCTCGGCGAAAGAATGGTAGTTTTTCTTGGATTTAATGTCCTCGATTTGGGCGGAAACGCTCTCGTCGTAAGTCGGAGCGACCACATCGCGGATTACACCGAGGGCGATGGGGAAATCCGGCCCCTCCATCATCGCTAATTTGAGCTGCAGGGTATTATCTTCGCAGTGCGCATCGTGAACAAGGAGGTCGTTTTCTGTGATACCGTTCTCGCCGATACGGACAACCTTGATACCAAAGCCCTCTTGCACAAGACCGAACTCGTTATTCTCGCCGAAAATCATCGGCTTGCCGTGCTCGAGGTATATCGCATTCTTGGCGCGTCCTTCTTTGGTGTAGACGGAGTCGTGAGTGCCGTTGTTGAAGATAACGCAGTTCTGCAGAATTTCGCAAACGGCGGTACCCTTGTGCGCTTGAGCCGCTTTAAGTACCTCCACAGTGCCGGCTGCGTCGGTAGCCACGGCGCGAGCGAAGAAATGCCCTCTCGCACCGAAGCAAAGCTCGGCAGGGCGGAACGGTTCCTCTACCGTGCCGTAAGGACTGGACTTGCTGATAAATCCTCGCGGCGAGGTGGGAGAATATTGCCCCTTGGTGAGACCGTAGATGCGGTTGTTGAGCAACACGATGTTGATATTGATATTGCGACGGTTGGCGTGAATGAAGTGATTGCCGCCGATGGCGAGTCCATCGCCGTCGCCGCTTATCTGCCACACCTCTAAATCGGGATTTGCCACCTTGCAGCCTGTAGCGATGGCGGCGGCGCGTCCGTGAATGGTGTTCATGCCGTAGGTCGCCATATAGTGAGGCAAACGACTCGAGCAGCCGATGCCGGAAATGACGGCGTTATTCTCGGGATTTATGCCGATTTCGGCCATAGCCTTGTGAAGCGAGGCAAGAAAGAAGTGGTCGCCGCATCCGGGGCACCAGCGCGGCTGACCTTTCTTGAAGTCTGTATTCTTATAGTCCATCTTGTGTGCAGTTTACTCCTCGCCGAGGGCGCGTTTGAAGGCGTTAACTAATTTCTCAATAACGAACGGTTGACCTTTCACCTCATTGTATTGCAGCGGAGTGAATCCGTCGATTTTCATACGCAGGTAAGCGGCAAATTGCCCCATGTTCTGTTCCGCAACGATTACTTTGGGGTATTTTTTGAGCACCGCGGCAGTGTTGGCCGGCAGCGGATTGATATGCTTGAAGTGCGCGAGCGCCACTTTGTGCCCTTGAGCGCGCAGTTTGTCCATCGCGTCGTGCAGATGGCCGAATGTGCCGCCGAAACCTACGATAAGCAGTTCGGCATCGTCCTCGTCGCCGTGTATTTCCACATCGGGCACTTGTATATTGTCTATCTTCTGCTGACGCAAGCGGGTCATCAGATGGTGATTGTCGGGGTCGGTGCTTATCGCGCCCGTCTGGCTGTCCTTTTCAAGGCCGCCCAGGATATGAGTGAAGCCCTCGCGCCCGGGAACAGCCCAATAGCGCACCCCATTGTCGTTACGCTGACTCGGAGTCCAGCTGCCGCGAAGTTCTTCGGGCACATAAGGTGGGGTAATGTCGGGGTAGTCGTTCAATTCGGGCAGGCGGAACGCCGCACTGCCGTTGGCAATATAAGCATCGGTCATCAGTACGACCGGAGTCATGTGCTCCAATGCTATTTTGCAGGCCTCATAGGCCGCATCGAAGCAGTCGGTCGGACTTGTCGCCGCAATGACGGGCATCGGACTTTCGCCGTTGCGCCCAAAGAGCACCTGCAGCAGGTCAGTCTGCTCCGATTTGGTGGGAAGTCCCGTAGCAGGGCCACCACGCTGCACATCTATGACCACTAACGGCAACTCCATGATGACTGCGAGGTTCATAGCCTCTGATTTGAGGCAGATGCCCGGACCGGAGGTCGATGTAACCGCCAGCGCACCCGCAAACGATGCACCGATAGCTGATGCGCAGCCCGCTATTTCGTCTTCACACTGCACCGTTATCACGCCGAGCGACTTGTGCTTGGACAGCTCGTGCAAAATATCTGTGGCAGGAGTGATAGGATAGGAGCCGAGATAGAGCTTAAGCCCTGCCTTCTCGGCAGCGGCGATGAGGCCGTAGGCCGTAGCCTTGTTGCCGGTGATGTCCATGTAGCGCCCGGGCACCCTTACGCGCGACTCGATGCGGTGAACATTGTTGACAGAGCTGTGGGTGTTGTGGCCGTAGTCGTAACCGGCCTGTACCACTTTGATATTCGCTTCTGCAATCTGCGGTTTCTTCTGAAACTTATCTTTAAGGAAGTTGAACGCTATGTCGATGTCGCGGTCAAAGAGCCAGCACACTAAGCCGAGTGCAAACATGTTGCGGCACTTCATGATTGCCTTGTTGTCCATGCCGCTATCGGCCAGCGCGTCTTTCACCATCTGCGTTAGTCGGCAGGCAATGACGCGGTCGGGGTCGATATTCATCTCGCCGAGGTAGTCTTCAGTCTTGAAGGCAGCCTTTTTGAGGTCGGCAGCCTGAAAAGAGTCGGTGTCGATGATGATAGTGGCGTCAGGCTTGGCGTGATTGTAGTTCACTTTGAGCGCAGCGGCGTTCATGGCAACCAACACGTCGCATTTGTCGCCCGGGGTGTAGACCTGCTCGGCTCCGATGTGCACCTGAAAGCCGCTTACACCCGTTAGGCTGCCTTGCGGAGCACGTATGTCGGCGGGATAGTCGGGGAAGGTGCTGATACTGTTGCCAACAGTGGCAGAAATGGTGGAGAAGATGTTGCCAGCCAACTGCATTCCGTCGCCGGAGTCGCCGGCGAACAGCACTACGACATCGTTGATGTTCGTAATCTTCACTGCATCAGTCATGGTTGTGTGGTTTTAATATAGAAAAACGGACTACGGACAACAATGTATTGAGATTAAATCATTGTTGTCCGTGGTCCGCCTGTAAACAAGTCCGGATTATATGTAGGACTGCGAACTTCTCTTACGCCAAAGCCTGTACGTGGAATGCAAGGCTCGATTTGAGGTTAGAAGCCTTGTTGGCGTGTATGATGTTGGTCTTAGCCAGCTTGTCGAGCATCTTCTGCACGGTGGGCAGCAACTTTGCAGCTTCCTCCTTGTCGGTGGTAGAACGCAGCTTGCGCACAGCGTTGCGCATAGTCTTGGCGTAATAGCGGTTATGCTCGGTGCGAGCCTTGGTCTGACGCAGTCTTTTTAAGCAAGATTTGTGGTTTGCCATATTTTGGAACTTAACTTTTTAACTTTATAACTATTCTGTTGTTCTGTGTAGCCCGTAGGAGAGTCGAACTCCTCTTTAGAGAATGAAAATCTCTCGTCCTAACCGATAG
>JAFLUU010000035.1 GCA_022508585.1 Prevotellaceae bacterium
TGTCGTGAAGAACGAAAAAATCTTATAAGAATTTTCAAAAATTCTTATATAAATTTCTGAGAATTCTTATAAGGTTTTTTAGAAATTCTTATATGAATTTTTAAAGTTTCACGATGAAAAAACAAACGCGGAGGCTCAAAAATCGTGCGCGGAGGCCTTTTCTGTGGATTTCAACGAGGTATATCGCGACAAGGAAGGAGATAAGTAAAAAAAGGAGAGGATAAGTAAAAGCGAGATAGGGGATAGGTGCGGCGCGTGGGGCTTGAAAAAAGCAATATGAGCGTGTTTGGGCAAGAAAAAGCACGAAAAAATTTTGTGTTAGAGAAAAAATGCGTACTTTTGCGCCGCATTTTGTGCGACCATTACACAAACAGGCTATGCCGCAGCACAATAGTTACCGCATTGGCGCTAAGCGAGCCGCTTATAACGATATACAAAACAAAATAGATAAACAATGAAAAAAGACATTCATCCTTCAGATTACCGCCCCGTGGTGTTTAAGGACATGAGCAACGGCGATATGTTCCTCACCCGCTCCACTTGCAAGACCAAGGAGACTATCGAGTTCGAGGGCGAAACTTATCCGCTCGTTAAGGTGGAGATTTCTAACACCTCCCACCCCTTCTACACCGGCAAGGCCACTCTCGTGGACACCGCCGGCCGCGTAGACAAGTTCTTCAGCCGCTACGCCGCTGCCCGCAAGCAGTCCTAAGGACTGTTTTGTGCGCCGAGTCCGGCAGAGAGACGGCGTTTCGTGTGCAATCTTAAGTATTGTTGAGCCTCGCAGTGGGGCAAAGTGATATAAAGTATGCCAATCTTCAACGGATTGGCATACTTTTTATTATCTTTGCGGAGGAAATGTATAGCTTGTCAGATACTCGCAGGGCGTTGCTCGAGTTTGCCGCACCGCCGCTGCCGACGGTGCATGTGGGCATCATCGGTATGGGTCGCCGCGGCATGAAAGCTGTGGAGCGCTACGCCTTGGTGGACGGAGCCGAGATTGTTGCCGTTGCCGACCACAAGGCGGAGGCCGTTGCCGAGGCCAATAGGCTCCTGCTTGCCTCCGGTCGAGACAGGGCGCACGAGTATTCTGGCACCGACGGCGTGCTGGCGCTGATGGGCGACGCTGATGTCGACCTTGTCTACATCTGTACCGACTGGCGCAGCCACGCTGCGCTCGCCGTCAACGCCATGCGCTGCGGCAAGCATGTGGCGGTGGAGGTGCCGGCGGCGATGACTGTGGCTGAGTGCGAGCAACTAATCGACACCGCCCTCACTACGCAGCGCCACTGCATGATGCTTGAAAACTGCGTCTACGACAGCTTCGCCTCCGCCACCCGCGTGATGGCGGCCGAGGGGCTTCTGGGCGACATCACCCACTGCGAGGGAGCTTATATCCACGATTTGTCGGGCGTGGTGGAGGAGAACGGCGGTGCCGACAGATATTGGATGGCCGTCGACACTATGGCGCAGGCCGGCAACGCTTATCCCACCCATGGCATAGGCTCTGTGGCGCTGCACCTCAACCTGCATCGCGGCGACAGGATGGATTACCTCGTTGCCATGACCAATAAGGCCGACGGGTTGCACGGCAGGGTCAGCAACACGCTGATTCACACCCGCATGGGGCGCACTATACTGCTGCAGCTCGACATTGGCACACCGCGCCCCTACTCTCGGCTCCAGACTATCTGCGGTACGCGCGGCTTTGCGCAGAAATACCCCGTGCCGACCCTCCGTCTGCAGGACATGGACGCTGCGGCAGAGGGCGAGCAGGCGTTGCAGCTCTGCCGCGCCTTCCGTGAGCAGGGTGTGGCAGAGTGGGTGGACGACGGCATCGCCAAAGGGTCGCCCAACACGATGAATCACGCTATGGACAGCCGCCTTATCCATTGTCTGCGCAATGGTTTGCCTCTTGACATGGACATATTCGACGCAGCCGAGTGGTCTGCAATCATCGAGCTCTCCTCTCGCTCCGTGGAAATGGGCAGTATGCCTGTGGAGGTGCCCGATTTCACCGGCGGCAACTGGCAGACGCTCAGCGCCCACCGCTTTTATTAACAGTCGTAACGACAGTCTTGTGCGCTAAGTCCAGTTTTTGTGCAAAAATGCGCGGACTTGCCGCACAAAAAAGCCCTCAGGGCTTAGGATAAACGATATTTTCAAGGAAAAGACCTTTGGCGGGAACAGACTCGCCGGCTTCTGTGCGCTTGCCGCTGAGCAAGACTTGGCGGAAATCGTCAATCGTCATCTTGCCCTTGCCAACCTCGATGAGAGTGCCGACAATAGCCCGCACCATGTTGCGCAAAAAACGGTTGGCAGTGATGCGGAATACCATACTGCCGTCCTCCTGCACGCTCCAGTGAGCCTCCGTTACGGTGCATAGGTTCGTCTTGTTGTCGGAATGCGATTTGCAGAAGCAGCCGAAGTCATTATGCGTGAGCAGAAGGCTCGCCGCTGCGTTCATCTGCTCGATGTCGAGAGGGAAATAAAGCCTTAATGCGTGGCGGTGGCGGAAAGCATCCTTCCTGTTGATAATATAATAATGGTAGGTGCGCCAGAGTGCGCTGAAACGGGCGTGCCAGTCGTCGCCGACAGGTTTTATCTCCCTCACGGCGATGTCCGGCGGCAGCAGGCCGTTAATTCTAAAGGCGAGATGGCTGCAATCCAAGGCCTCGTGCCAGTCGAAATGCGCCGCCATCATTGCAGCGTGCACGCCGGTGTCGGTTCGTCCCGCGCCGACAACACTAACCTCTGCGCGCAGCATCATTTGCAGCGCCTCCTCAAGTTTTTGCTGCACGGTGGGCGCGTTCGGCTGCCGCTGCCAGCCGTGATAGTCGGTGCCGTCGTATGAAAAGAAGATACAGTAGCGCATGGCAGAAAATATGTGCTATTTTACCGTGATGTGGAAGCACCCTTGCTTAATCTCGTGCTTGACATGACACGCTCCTGCCGCCCTTAGGTCGCGCAAGACCTCGCTAAGCACCCACTTGAGGGTGTCGTCGCGCACTAAGCGCAGCGTTTTGCCGCCTGCGGTCTGCATTTGTCGGTAACGGGTGTAGCTAAGGTCGAAGGTCGTGCCGTAAAAGTGGCAGCTGTTGGCGGTTGAGTTCACATTGGTGCTCTGTAAGCGCTTCACATCGGCCTTTGTGCGCAGCACCGAGGTTACTATTACCTGCGTCGGCGGCAAATGCTTCCATAGCAGCGAGTCGATGAAATTGCGCCCCACCAGAGCGAGCAACTTCTGCGCCTTTGGCACAAGGTAGGGGACCGAACTGGTCAGATTGTCGACGCTATAGTACGGGCAGCTGTCTATTCGCACTAACTTGGAGGAGTAAAAAGGCTCTAAATCCGAGCGTTGCTCCTGTGGCGGGATGCCGTTGCACTCGGCGGAGACCAATTGCACATCGTTCATATCGGGAAAGGCCTGCTCGTAGCTGGTTACACCGCGAATGGGGCGCGCTTCGCCTGTAACGGAGCGCATATCGGGCATCTTTGCGAGTGAACGGTCAAGGAAAATCTCTACACTGTCGCGCGCGACGGGCTGCTCGTCATGGTCGCTCGACAAACAGCCGCCGGCTATGCTCTTTGTGAGCAGAAGCAACAATATTATGCCAAGAAAGGCGAGCTGAAACAGCCGCTTCCTGCGGTCTTGGGTCTTCTTTTTCATGCGTTTGTCTAAAAACAATTACAAAAATAAGCCTTTTCGCTTGCAAAAGCGGCTTAAAATGCCGTTTTATTGCTAATTTTGCGAAAAATATGTCGTTCGCACGGCTTAGTTGCGACACTTTGTAAAGTTTAGAATGATTGAGAAGGTGTTTATCATCGAGGAAGTGGCTCCCGTTGTTTTCTACGGCGCGGGTAATGCCAATATGCGCATGATTAAGTCCCTCTTCCCCAAACTTCGTATCCTCGCTCGCGACAATATCGTCAAGGCGATGGGCTCGCAGGAGGACATCAACGCCTTTTCGCGCCTTTTCGACAAACTTTCGGAGCATTCCGCCAAGTATAACACGCTGACGGAGGAGGATATAATTCATCTTCTCAACGGTGAAAAGACGCGCGACGAGAGTGCGGAGCACATCATCGTCTATAGCACCACCGGCAAGCCCATTCGTGCCCGCAGCGAGAATCAAATCAAGCTCGTCAAGGCCTTTGAGCACAACGACATGGTCTTTGCCATCGGCCCTGCCGGCACGGGTAAGACTTTCGTCAGCATCGCTTTAGCCGTGCGCGCCCTAAAACGCAAGGAGGTACGCCGAATTATCCTCAGCCGCCCTGCAGTGGAAGCCGGCGAGAAGTTAGGATTCCTCCCGGGCGACATGAAAGACAAGATTGACCCTTATCTGCAGCCCCTCTACGATGCTTTGGAAGAGATGATACCGCAGGCGAAACTGCAGGAGTACATGGAGCAGAATGTTATCCAGATTGCTCCGCTTGCCTTTATGCGTGGCCGCACCCTCAACGATGCAGTGGTCATTCTCGACGAGGCACAAAACACCACTACCAGCCAAATTAAAATGTTTCTCACCCGAATGGGACACAATACCAAGATGGTAATCACCGGCGACACAACTCAGATAGACCTGCCGCCCTCGCAGCGCTCCGGCCTCATCGAAGCGATGCGTATCCTTGGTGATGTGGAGGGAATCGCCTTTGTTCGTTTAGGGCAGGACGACATTGTGCGCCACCGCCTCGTGATGCGAATAGTCGAGGCCTACGAACGAGACAAGGCGCTCCGCATTCAAAAAGCTGAGGAGAAGGAACAGTCTGACAAGAAAGATAACACTTAAAACGATATAACTATGACACAAGCACTCACTAAAACAGATTACAATTTCAAAGGGCAACAGAGCGTCTATCACGGCAAAGTGCGCGATGTTTACAACCTTGGCGACCGCCTCGTGATGGTTGCTACCGACCGCATCTCCGCTTTCGATGTCGTGCTGCCCGAAGGTATCCCCTACAAGGGGCAAATGCTCAACCAGATTGCTGCACGCTTCCTCGACGCCACGGCAGATATATGCCCCAACTGGAAACTTGCCACCCCCGACCCTATGGTAACTGTCGGTGTAATGTGCGAAGGATTCCCCGTCGAGATGATTGTTCGCGGCTACCTCTGCGGTAGTGCTTGGCGCGCGTATAAAAGCGGCGTGCGCGAGATATGCGGCGTCAAGCTGCCCGAAGGCATGAGAGAGAACGAGAAATTTCCCGAACCCATCATTACTCCGACCACCAAGGCCGAGATTGGCGAACACGACGCCGACATTAGCAAGGAGGAGATACTGGCGCAGGGACTCGCGACGTCGGAAGAATATGCCCTGCTGGAGAAATACACCCTCGCCCTCTTCAAACGCGGTACCGAGATTGCTGCACAGCGCGGTCTTATCTTGGTAGATACAAAGTACGAGTTCGGAAAATATAACGGTCAGATTTATCTGATGGACGAGATTCATACACCGGACTCCAGCCGCTACTTTTATAGCGAGGGCTACGAGGAGCGTTTCCGCAATGGCGAGCCACAGAAACAGCTTTCCAAGGAATTCGTGCGCGAGTGGCTTATGTCGTGCGGTTTCCAGGGCAAAGCAGGTCAGCAGGTGCCGGAAATGACTCCTGCCATTGTGGAAGGAATCTCCAACCGCTACATAGAACTCTATGAGCACCTCACGGGCGAAACTTTCGAGCGCGTAGATAATGCCGACATAGCCGAGCGCATTCGCCGCAATGTGGAAGCGTATCTCGGCTAAAGCGTAGCAGTGAGCGACGGCAATTTCAATCGCAGCCTCCTGCCCCATGGCGGTTACCAGAGCGGCGTCAGAGCAGGGCGCGCGGCGGAGCGTACTCGCGCCGTCGAGGTTTTAGGCACTCTGCTGGCAGAAGAAATGCCCCATCTCGCCGAAGCTGACCGTGTCGAGTTGGTACGAAAGTTCAAGGAGAGATTATCCAACACATGAGAAAACTTCTTCTCTGGCTGTTAGCTACAACGCTAACGCTCTCATGCGAACACCGCGTAGCCCAGAGCGAACCGTTAGACACCATCGCGGCGGAGCAACCGTTGCCCACGCTGCCCGATACCGCCTTGCCCTCGGCTCAAGCCATTACCTACACCATCGAAATAGCCGACACGACAGACGACGGCACACTCAGCTCTTTAGAAAACCTCTACACAGGCGAGCAAGGGTGGTTCACTTTCCGCGCAAACGCGAGGCGTGATGCTGATTACGGCGGCACAGTCCGCGGTACACCCGGCATGGTGGTCAAAGACTGGCAGTTCGACACTCATTTCGACACCACCGCCACCCCAATGGGCACATGGGGCGGCGGTACCGGCTGGACAGGGCAGCCGCTCTACATCAAGTGGAGCGAAGACGAGCTCGCCCAGTTCCGCCAGTCCTCGCCAGCCCTCACTTCCGACTTCGGGCGCGAGGAAATCATCATCTCCTCGCTCTGTGGCAAGGTCTACTTCCTCAATTTTCACAATGGGCGCGAAAGCCGCCACAACATTGATGTAACAAACCCCATCAAGGGCACAAGCAGCCTTGAACCAACAGCGCGCCGTCTGCTCTTTGTGGGACAAGGCATTCCCAAAGTCGCGCCAATGGGCCAGATCGCTATCGATTTGCTCCACCATAGGCGCACATTCTTCTCCGGCGCCGACCGAAAGGCGCATCGCGGCTGGCACGCCTTCGACTCTTCGCCCGTTTGTGTTGGCGGCTACCTCTTTTGGCCTGGCGAAAACGGAACAATCTACAAGTATAAGATACGCGACACCACCCTCACCCTGCACAGTGCCCTGCGCTATCGTTGCCGTGGTGTCGCGCCGGGAGTAGAAAGCAGCCTCTGCGTTTACAATAACTACGGATTTTTTGGAGACAACGCCGGCAACATCATTTGCATCGAGCTCAACACACTGCGCCCCATTTGGCATTACAACAATCACGACGACATCGATGCCACCATCGTCTGCGCCGTAGAGAACGGTGTTCCCTATCTTTATTCCGGTTGCGAGGTCGACAAACAAGGCGACAGCGGCATCTGCCACTTCGTCAAGCTCAACGCGTTGGACGGCACTCTCGTATGGGAGCAGCAGCTACCCTGCCGCAAACTCCATCTCAACGGCAAGCACTTCGACGGCGGTTTATACTGCACCCCTCTGCTTGGTCAAGGCGACTGCGACAGCCTTATTTTCGCCAACATCTGCCAGCGGGAAAGCAACAGCACCGCAGAGTTCACCGCCTTCCACAAGCAGACGGGCGAGATAGTCTATCGTACTCCGCTGGCTGCCTTTGCGTGGTCCAGCCCCGTAGCTTTCTATAACGAGCGTCGGCAGCTGTTCGTCTTCACCGGCGACTCTCATGGCAACGCCTACTTGATAGAAGGTCGCACCGGCCGCATTATCTTCAAGGAGCGCATGGTCAACAACTTCGAGTCCTCGCCCGTTGTCGTCGGCAACCACCTTGTTGTCGGCTCTCGCGGCAAAGAAATCTATCGTTTCTCCGTCGTTTCTAAACCATAGTTATTGCCTTGCGCGCGATTTCGGACTAATCGCTGACGGACTGCTTCAGTTGCTCTACATATTTGTCTATTTTGACCATCTCCTGCGGAATATCGATGCCCTGCGGACAATGACTCACGCAGCGGCGGCACCCGATGCAGTGGTCAGCTTGCCGAAGCACGGGCACAGAGCGGTCATATCCGATCAGAAATTCCCGACGCAGCTTGCGGAAGCCCGTATTCTTGGATAGCACGGGCAGACGCCCCTCGTTTTTGCACTTATTATAGTGAACGAAGATTGCAGGAATGTCTACACCGTAAGGACAAGGCATACAATATTTGCAGTCGTTGCAGGGAATGGTCTCGAAGCCCATGATTTGCTGTGCAATATCGGTATCCAGGTACTCCATCTCCTCCTCGCTCAGCGGTTGCAGGGGGCTATAGGACTGAAGGTTGTCTTGCAGGTGCTCCATGTAGGTCATGCCGCTCAGCACCGTTACGATGCCGTCGCGAGTCCCTGCATAGCGGAACGCCCACGAGGCCACAGAGCGCTCGGGAGCCTTGCGCTTGAGCTCAACCGCCACAGGCTCGGGCACATTGCTGAGCCTGCCGCCCAGAAGGGGCTCCATAATCATTGCGGGAATATTGCGCTTGCGCACTTCCTCGTACAGGTAGACCGCATCCGTATTGCGCGCGTTGATTTCGTCGGCGTAGTACCAGTCAAGGTAGTTAAGCTCTATCAAAGCTATGTCCCAGCGATAGCGACCCTCGTCGTGCCATTGCAGAAGCATGTCGAAGATTTTAATATCGCCGTGATAAGAAAATCCGAGGTTGTGAATGCGCCCGGCAGCGCGCTGCTCCACGAGCCAATCAAGCAGCCCGTTGTCAATATAGCGCGCGTTGAATGCCTCGAGCGCGTCGCAGTCTTCAGCGGGCATACCGATGCCGTGCAGCAGGAGCACATCTACATAGTCAAGCTGCAGCTCCTTGAGCGAGTTCTCAAACATCTCTTTACCTTCCTTGAGCCCCCATGTCTCTTTGGAGAAGTTAGAGAGCTTAGTCGAGACGAGGAATTTCTCGCGAGGGTGGCGACTGAGCGCAATGCCAGTGGCCTTCTCCGATTGCCCCTTGCAGTAAGCCGGAGAGGTGTCGAAGAAGTTCAGACCATGCTCGATAGCATAGTCCACGAGGCGGTTCACCTGCTCTTGGTCTATGACCGACTGCTCTTTGCCGTCAGCGCTGCCTTCAGTCTGCGGCAGGCGCATCATACCATAGCCGAGCAGCGACACTTTGTCGCCGCTGTTGGGCAAAAGGCGCATCGTCATCTTGCCGTCGCCCTGCTCGTCGTTCACAGTGATGCTGGTGGGATTACCATTGCCATTCTTGCAGGCAGAGAGCACCACGGAGCCTGCTGCCACGCTGGCGCCTAAGGTCTTAAGGAAGTTGCGGCGGTTTATATCTTTGTTGTGTTGTTTCATAATGTCCTTGATTTTTCAGCTTTGGGTGTGGAAAATTGTAATCTCGTCCTCCTAAATCTCTCTATGCTGCTCATGTCCCTCCACATAGATGGCGGAGTGTGGCCGCGAGGGGCAGACATATTCACAAGCGCCGCAGCCGATGCACCGTTCCACATTGATAATAGGCACTACGGGCACAGCGCTGCTCCCCTTCTTCTGCAGGCTTTCCACAGGCTCCATGCTGATTGCGCCGGAGGGGCAGTGGCGGGCACAGTTGCCGCACTCCACATTGTCAGACAGCACCACGCAGTTCTGCTTCAGCCACACGGCGTGACCAATCTGCGTGCTCGCCTTCTGCGGAGCCTCGATAGGCTTTATAGCCCCCGTGGGGCAGAGCTCGGAGCAGCGCGTGCATTCCGGACGGCAGTAGCCGCGTTCGTAACTCATCACGGGCTGCATGAAATTGTCGAGCGAGCCTGACGGACGGAGCACGCGATTGGGGCATTCGGCGATGCACAGCTGACAAGCCGTGCAGTGCTGGCGCAGATTAGCTATCCCCTTGGCTCCGGGCGGCACGAGGTCGCACTTACGCGCGGGTGCGATTTTGTCTTCGATGACGGCGAGGCCGCCATCCACCTTCTTCTTTTCCTGAGCCAGCAGGGCGGTGCCTGTCATTATCGCGCCGCCGATGAGGAAGGCGCGCTTGTTTTTGTCGATGCCCTCCCCCTCGTGAGGAGTCGCGGGATTGGCGTTCTTTTTCGCAACCGCGTAGACTAAAGCCTTCTTCTTGCAGCTGCCGATGCAGGTGCCGCAGGTTACACAGCGGCTGTAGTCAATCTTTTGGTTCTGGGAGTCGATACATTGCGCCTTGCAGCTCTTGGTACACATGCCGCAGTTGACACATTTGTCCTTGTCGAAACGGATTTTTAGTATCGACAGGCGGGCAAGGAAGCCTAACACGGTGCCGACAGGGCAGATATTGTTGCAGTAAGCCCTGCCGCCGAACCACATCAGCACAAAGACGAACACAAAGCTGACCACAGCAACTATAAGCGCCGGCAGGCTTCGCATCCAGACATCCACGGAGTAGAAAGCGTAGCTCTCGTAATGCTCGGCAATGGCGGCCAGTCCGTTATTAGCCATGATGTAGAGCGGTTGCAGCATATTGGTAACCATACGCCCATAGCTGCTGTATGGAGCCAGCAATGTAACTATCGCCGGCACGCCCACAAGGAGCGCCGCCACGAAGATGGCTAAGAAAACATAGCGCAACACTTGCGGCGGCGTAGTGAATTTATAGCGATGCTTCTTGTTAGTCTTGCGATGAAGCCACCCGATGATGTCTTGCATCACGCCCAACGGACATATCACCGAGCAGTAGATACGACCGAACACCAGCGTGAGCACAATGAGCGCCGCCACAATCACAAAGTTGCAGGCCAAGACCGCAGGCAGCAACTGAACCTTAGCCATCCAGCCGAGCCAATGATGAAGCGTGCCCGTGAAGTCTAAAAACAGCATCGTGATGCCGACAAACATAATCAGGGCAAGCGTAATCCTAATCTTTTTTAACATAATATTTATAGCTTAAGTGTTATTCTTAACCAAGAGGATGCTAATCTCGTAGAGCAGGTACACAGGCAGCACCATAAGGCACATACTCATCACATCGGGCGGAGTAATGACGGCAGCCACTATCATAATGCTCACCAGCGCATGGCGACGGTAGCGGCGCATCCATGCCGCACTCAGCAGACCGAACTTTCCCAAGAGCCAGCAGACCACAGGCAACTCGAACACAACACCCATAATCAGCGTGGTGGACATAAGCGAGTCCATATAGGAGCTCAGCGTGATGAGGTTGCCCACATCATCGCTCACCTGATAAGCACCGAAGAAGTGAACAATCATCGGGAAGACCACGAAGTAGCAAATCAGCGCGCCGACGACAAACATAGCGTAGGCCGCGAGCGTAATCCGCGTCGCGTAGTGCTTTTCATGCTCATAGAGAGCCGGTTTGATGTAGCCGAACACCTCACGCAGCACCCAAGGCGAGCCAACCACGACAGCCGCGCCGAACGCAGCCGACAGATGGAGGTTAAACTGCGTGGTAAGCCCCGTATTGATGAGGCGCAGGTCGCCCATCTCTATGCCGAGGAAGCGATAAGTGATAAAGTCGCCATGACTCGGCGCGAGGATAACGGCGAAAAGCCACTCCTTGAAACAGAATGCCACCGCCGCCAGCACAAGCACCACCGCCGCCACGCGGATAAGGCAGGAGCGCAACTCGTCGAGGTGCTCCCAGAAGGTCATTCCTTCGTGTCCTCTTTCTTGGCACTGTCCTCCTTGTGCGCAGCCTCATCGCCGCCCTCGCCATTGAGGCCGTCCTTAAAGCTACGCACGCCCTTGCCGAGCCCTCTCATCAGCTCCGGAATCTTCTTGCCGCCGAACAGCAGCAGAATCACCAGCACAATCAGCACAATCTGCCAGATACCAATTCTTCCAAACATAATATAATAATGTACGCACGCGAAAAGCGAGCTATTCTGCCACAAATTTACAATAAAGAAAACCAACAGCCAACAAAACTATTGTTAATTTTTATAAAGCGGCACTTTTCTGCACCTTATCCCCATCTCACTACACCTGTTCCCCTTAAAATTTTACCTATCCTTCTCCTTTTCGCAATAATCCTCGTCAAAGTTTTACCTTTCCGCGTTGAAATTCGCAGAAAAGGCCTCCGCGCGCGATTTTTGGGCCTCGAAATTCGTAGAAATGTCGTGAACAATGAAAAAATCTTATAAGAATTTCTAAAAAACCTTATAAGAATTTCCGGGAATTTATATAAGAATTTTTGAAAATTCTTATAAGATTTTTTCATTGTTCACGACAATAAATCGCGTGCCGAGGCTCAAAAATCAGATGCGCACGACATTTCTGCGAGTCCGGAGGTCTTTAGTGCGAACTTTGAGGAGAATAGGTGCAATTTTGGCAGCATTGTGCTTTGTGAGATGGACTTGCCGTACAGGGCGAATGATATTAGGCGTGGTGTTTACGATTATGATGCTTCGCCGAACGATTATTGCGCCTGCGTTGAGGACAAAAAAATAGCGCCGACGACTGTGAGTCGCGGCGCTGTAGATGCGATGCGCTGTTAGTGCGCGTTTACTTGTTCCAAAATGTCTTTCCCTTAACGACGTACACGCCTTTGGGCAGGACGCGGGCGAGCTCTGAGGGGGCTACGCCGGTAGCTACACGCGTGCCCATGAGGTTATATACGTCTACAGGCTCATTGTCGGCGGTGAGGTCGGCAGTGGCTGCCTCCACGGCGGTAATCTCGTAGGGGAGGTGATTGGTAGTGAGCTGCTGGGTGAGTTCGCCTCCGTTGAGCTTGATATAGCAGCGGGTGCTGTAGATAACCGACACCTGCGATGCGTTGACAAATGTGGCGGTCTGGTTGTCGCGTGCCATGATGCCGTACATGCCCTCGGTGTTCTGCTTGTCGCTTGCTCCGGCGAAGCTGACGCTTTGGCCGGCGTTGTCGGTGAAGTTGAGTTCGGCTTCTCCTGTTTCGATAGTGACGGAGTTCTGTTTGATTTCGCGCACTCCGCTTGGCTCGGTGCTATAGAGAATGTAGGGGGTGTGGGCTTTCAGTCCGTCGGGCTTGACGTCCTTGAAGTTGAGCTTGGTGGTGGCGCCGTCGGTCTCTACGCCTACGAGGGTCTCGAGGCGGCAATCGCTGCCGAAGATGTCATTGAGCTCGGCTTCGGAGAGAGAGACGGGCAGGCAGACGGTGTTCCAGCCTTGATGAATGTAGCGGTAGATAGTGAGGTCTACGTTCTGTCTGTCGTAGGCGCTGAAGTCTTTGGGACTGACGGTGTTGGTGATGACGCGCTGGGCGCACGCTGCGGAGTTTTGCGGATTGAGCATGGCGCTAAGGCCGTCGAGTGCTGCGCAGGCGACAATAAGGAGTAAAAATTTCTTCATAATTATTGGCTTTGATTTTTGTTTATTGTTCTTGTCTCGGTGGTTGGTGCCTTGTGGTCAGCGAACGATAGGTTTGGCCGGCGCTCCTGCCACTATGGTGTAAGGCTGCACGCTGTGCGTAACTATGGCTCCTGCGCCGATGACGGCTCCCTTGCCTATGGTTACGCCTGGCAGCACGATAGCGCGGGGGCCGATGAGCACTCCGTCGTCGATGCGTACTGCGCCGCGAGTGCTGAGGTCGCGCTCTGCGGGGTTGATGCGCAGGGTTTCGCTGTCAGTTCTGCCGTATTGGTAGTCGGTGATGAGTACATCGGCTCCTATCTTGACGTTGTTGCCAATTCTTATCTCGCGAATGGTATTGATATGCACATTGCGCGCTATGCTCACATCGTCGCCGATGATTAGGTGCGGCGTGTAGTTGCCTGTGTTGATGCACTCGAGGTGCAGGCCTGCCTTGCCGCTAAAACCTGTGCCGACGGTGATGTATTTGTTCCCTTCGGTGCGTATGGGGCTCTCCACGCTGCAACCTTTGCCCGACTTGATGCGGTGTCGGAAACGGAAGGTGGCCAGATTGTTGCGGAAGCGCACTATTGCGCGGCTCACGGCCTTGTTGCAGATAATCAGCACGAGGATTGCTACCAGCACGGTCAGCACTCGGTGTAGCGCGATGCCTATGGCGCGCAGCACCTTACCCCATAGTTTGCGCGAGAAGCATTTTTTCAACGCCGACAAGGTGGGACGGAAGCCGAGGTTCTGCTTTACGATGGTGCGGCTGACCTTTCCCTCCACGCCTTTCACGCCTCGACGCAGCACGAAGAGGCGGAAAATCAGCGGCAGCAGGTAATCGCTCACCTTGTTCTTGAGCTTCATCGTGGTGTAAGGCGAGATACTTACGGGTTTGTCTTCGTAAGAGTCGTAGACGGCGAGCAAATTCTTGACATAGGTGCGAATGGGGTCGTTGACCTCGGCGATATAGTCGATTTTGCCGTCTTCAAAAAGTGTGGGGTTGTATATAAAGTTCTGCTTGGCGGCCAACACTATGTGGAGTAGCAGCGGAACGACGGGAATGCCGCTGCCCGCAGTGAACTCGCGCGGATTATAGCCGCGTATCATGTCTGTGCGTAAGATGTTGCGACTCGTCTGAATGATGCCCATGGCCACCTGTTGGAGGAAGTCGTCCGCATCTACATACTGCACGTAGTTTCGCTTAGCGCCGTCGTTGCCGGCAAGATGCACGAGCCCCACCTCGTTGTTCTCGAGCGTTTCTATTAACGCGCCGAAGTGCCCTATGCGAATGAGATTGCGAGCGTCGAGCAGCCAGATGTATTTGCTTCGGGCGGCAATAGCTTGATTAAGCGCGAATGTGAAGCTATTGTCTTGGCTGAGGTTCTCCGTGTTGCTGACATAATGAAACGGCACACGCCCCTCGAAGAGCTTCACAGCGTTGGAGGTTCCGTCGGTAGAATCATTGTCTACAATGATGATCTCGATGCGTTCCAGCATAGCCGCATCGAGCAACGCCAGCTTCTGCAGCTGTTCTTTTATCTGGAGCTCGTTATTTCGTGTGCTGATGCAGAGCGTCAGCGTCTTGCCATAGCTGAAAGTGAGTTGCGAGGGCATTTCTTTATGTCCGGAATTTGGGATTATACACGGCGAAATGGCTTGGCGCCATAGTGTTATGTGGCAAAGATAGTTATTTTTCTTTATATCAAATGAAAATATGAGGCTTTTATAATACAAACGTTTACTTTCTTAGGTCTCAGAACAGTAGAAAGGGAATTTATTTGGCTGTACGCTCGGTTTTCACTAATTTCGCGGCATATTTCAAAATGGTTTTTACAATGGAACTCGCAAGTAAATACAGCCCTGCCGAAGTGGAGGGCAAATGGTACGAATATTGGCTCCGACACAACCTCTTCCGCTCTCAGCCTGACGAGCGCGAACCTTATACAATAGTCATTCCGCCGCCCAATGTGACGGGTGTGCTCCACATGGGGCACATGCT
>JAFLUU010000036.1 GCA_022508585.1 Prevotellaceae bacterium
ATAAGATTTTTTCATTCTTCACGACATTTCTACGAATTTCGAGGCCCAAAAATCGTGCGCGGAGGCCTTTTCTGCAAACTTCGACGGGGTTAGGCAAAATGCGATGGGGGTAAGGTAAAATTTTGAGTGAGTTAGGCATATCTTTGATATGAATTGGATAATTGTTGTCGACCTCTTTCGCCCCGTTAAGGCTTATGGGGATACTGTATTCGCTTGCAGAGGTGGCGTTCACTACCTGGGCTTACTGCCTGCCTGTGATATGCCACCCTTTCAAGGTTTAATGTGCAATTAGCATGTCGAGAGAGGAGGAGTTTAAGCACGTTCTGAACTACAAGACGGACGAAAAATGGAAGAAGTACTGAAAGCGCTTTATTGTTCACGAATAAATAAAGCGAGTTGGGTAGCATAACTACTCAACTGAGATTTATTGCTAAACCTTTATGCACAAAACAATCGGCTGCAACGCTTATTCGCTGCAGCCGATCGACATTTTATCTTATCTCAAGATTATTCTGTAAATTTGAATACCTTGATGCCGTCTTGGCCAAAAGCTACAAATACGTATTTCTGACCATTGTAATCTTTTACCTCAACAAAGTTTGCAGAAACGTTCTTGGTGTTTCCTTTGCGCTCAACTACTACTCCTGCGGTTTCTTTGTCGAGAACTGTGATATAACTACCGTTTGCGACATAGACATATTTGTCATCTATTGCTACACCATTAACAGAACGTTCTTCTCCAAATGTCGCAAAGAGTTCACCATTCTTTGCAAGACCACCCTTAGAGAGACATGCATAAACATCTTCTCCATCTACGGCAATAACATTCTTTCCATCAACAGGAGTTACTTCTTCTGGCATCTCTGTTGTTGTAGACACGACAGATGGGAAATCTGTAATCTTTGCAAGAGTTGCTTTAAAATGTGTTGTTTCCTCTGAACCATTTTCTGCTCTATCATTCAAATATAGAACATTTACAGTCTTATCGTCATTTACTACAAGATATTTTGCAGAACCAGGCGTTGAAGTAAATAACACTTTACCGGTTTCATCCTTGATGCGTTTGAAAACACTATCAGTAGCAGCAACAACTCCATAACCGGCAGAGGTTGCTACATAATAGTAATCACCTGCTCTTACTACGCAGTTGCCGTCGCCTGCACTCTTATAGTCAACCTTTTGATTAGTTACATTACCGGACTCATTTTCAAAATCACCCATTAAAGGAACCTCAGTTGTAAGATATTTATATTCAAAGTCCTCTCTTTTGAGCTCATCAGTTGCGTCCCAGTTTTGTTCCCAAACTCCTGTCGGCATTCTGCCTATAATACCACCGAAATCAGTATATTTCTTACCATTATGTTCTATTTCTGTTTCGCCACCCTTATGACCTACAGTGATAACTTTATCTCCGTCCAAGATGATGTGATTGAAGTCAAACTCGTTAGTCCACATCCAATTTCCGATCTCGATGTTTTCGCCATCGAAACTCCAACGCTCAATGCAACCTTCAATGTCGTCCTTGTCGTAGGTGTCGCCAGCCCAGTTACCACCGCGCATGTGATAAGAGGCATAAATGTTGCCGTCACCATCGAATGTCAAACTTGTAGCAGAGAGATGACGGCGATGTTCATCTGTCTTGTCAACATCATGGTCGTGTATACTAGGATTCACAGCTATAATTAAATCTAAACGAGGAATGCTTAAGTCAGGATTAGGTAATGGATCTGGTTCTACAACTTCAGCACCACAAGTTGGTTGACTTAAAGACACGCCACTATTTATATAACCTTCTCCAGAAGCTGTAGTAAGAGTCATTCTTTCATTCGGATTTTGCCCATAGACCCATTCCAAGGTTGCCATATCTATATCGCCATAGCCTTGCCCTGTATTAAAGATGCGAGGTGTCTCAAGATAAACTCCAAGCCCTATAGCTTCATGTAATTTATCGTTCGTCAAATTGATTGTTAAAACATCATCACATTTTACTACACCTGGCGACTGTTCATCATAAGCTTTAATTACGCAACCGCTATTAGGGATTTCTATTTCTTTAGCATGTACATATCCATTCGGGTGCAATAAGATTTTTGCTCCTTCAAATTTTATTTTATTTGCATCAATAGAGCCAATAATTAGATCGTTTACTATCTCTACTGTACCTGTTGCTTGAATCGCACAAATATCTTTTAAGGTGCTACCTGTTTGAACCTTAAAGTTGTCTGCAGTTACCAAAATTGTATGGTCGCAAAGAATATTTGATTCAAAATTAACCCACGAACCAGTAATTACAATATTACCTCCTTTTGAGTAAAAGTCCATGTTCGAAGGTGTACTACCATTAATTATTATATTTCCTGCATTATATACTTTATTTATTTTAACGCCGTCTATTCCGTAAACCCATTCAACTGTACCTTTATTGTATAAAATTGCATTATTAAAATTCTGCCCAGTTAGCTTCAATGAACCTTCTTTTGCTACATATATAGTACACGCACCACCTGTACCCAAAGAACCTTCATATGTTCCTTCAATATATATAGATCCATTATAGTTGTTGGGGACATTCTTATCTTTCACTGTAGTACCAGCAGGAACATAATATGCTACCGCAGGATTGTTATTATCATCATTAGTAACATCTGCAATATTTTTTGCATTGTCGGGATGACAAAAATCTTCCTCTAAGATAGATATTTCTTTGGGCCAACCATAATCATATTCTGAAGCTGCACGTGAAGAAAAAGAATGCCAATAACCCGTATTTGCCACACGAGTTTGATCGCCACCGCCTACGAGATAGGAAGCAGTCTTGAGCGTAGAAACATCCGTTAGGTCATCGCCCGAAGTACGACCGGTGTAGTTGTCGTCCGAGCAAGCAGCGAAAGCAAGGGCTACGCTGCAAAGCGCAAAAAGCTTAAAGTTAAATTTGCGTTTCATTGTGTTTATATTTTTAATTTGTTATTTTTTCTGTAAGTATTATCGCGCAATCGGCTATGCGCCGAGTTTACTTTATAATGCAAAGGAAATACATTTTTGTATAATAACAAGAAAAAAATGCATTTTTTTGATATTGCGCGTGATTTTTTTGTTTATTGAAGCCGTAATCAGTTCCATTCGGCCTGTGCCCAGATAGATGTTTTGCGCGGATTCCACTCGTCTTTATACGACCGGAAGAAGAAAAACTCTGACGTGTAGCTTATCAATCGTATGACGCGGAGATAGTAGCCGGTATAGAACGTGGAGAGGGGCAGATACTTGATAAGGTAGAACTCTTCCCTGCGTCGCTCAGTGATAAGCATTATGACTGCAAAGGCAATGAAAGCAAACACAAGGCGGATAAGCCATGCGACGACCATGATCTCCAACAGCTTTTCGGTGTAGGTGAAAAGGAGGCCTATGACATAGTAGAACCACATATAGTTGCAGATGCAGTCGTAGAAGATGCTCTCCATATTCGACAGCCAGTTGATAACGCGCCAGTTGCGGTTAGGTAGAAGTATGTCGGAGTGCTTGCGGAGACGGAAGCGTACCAAAGAACGCGACCAGCGCCTGCGCTGCAGGTAAAGACGCCACCAACGATCGGGCACGTTGGTCATACACACTGCTTCCTTGGCGAAGACGACCTTGTAGCCTGCCTTTCGTATCTTCTGGGTAATATCGCCATCGAGCCCCGGACCGATGTCCCAATAGCCTATCTTGTCGAGTGTCTCTCGCTCGAAAGCTCCGAAGGCTCCGGATATAATATGGTAGATGCCCAGCTCGCTGGTGACCATGCGTCCGACCATAATTACCTTAAGATACTCGAGCGCCTGAAGGGAGGTGCAGATATTGTATCTGCCGTTGCGCACTTTGACACAGCCGCCAACGGCCTTGACGCGGTCGTTGGTATAGAATGGTATGATAACCTTTTCTATAGCGTCGCGGTCGAGCGATGAGTCGGCATCGAGATGGACGATATATTTCCCTTTAGCAAGCCGAGCTCCGAGATTGGCGGCGCCTGCTTTGCCGCAGCGCTCATTGATACGGACATAGCGGTCTATCAAACCGTTCTTCTCCAGATCCCGACAGATGTATGGAGTAGTATCATCAGATCCGTCGTCAACAATGATGATCTCATAGTTGGTATAGGTCTGCTCACGAAGGCTCTGGACAAGTGTGTAGATATGCTTTCCTTCATTCTTGCCCGGAACAAGGATACTTACCAAGGGATTTTCGGAGAAAAGTACGTAACGGGCTTTATCGTCCATCTTACGCCTGAATGGCTTGAGAATAGCATAACGTATGCTGACAAATATCTCAAGGAGATAGTAGCGCGGCAACTCTATAAGGAACAGGAACCAATAGACACTGAGCAACGTATCCATGCTGACATTGCGAGAGAAGCACATCTCGATGTCGTAAAACACCATCATGGCACGATTGACCAAGAGCATGAAGGTGCTTGCTATTTCCTTTAATATGTCTACCAAAATCTCCATTGACTATGTCTTAGGAACTTTGCTCCGGGGATTCTTCTGACTGTTCGTGGAGATCTTCCAAGATGTCATCTTCAATCTTCTCGCTAATCTTATTTATAAACTCCTCGGGATCATCTTCGTGAGTGAATTTATATGTTTTTAGCCAGCGAGCATCGAACATCTCGTTGTCTTCTGACTGCTCCAAAAAAATTCTATCCAAACTTTTCTTGGTGAATTTGTATTCCGCATCAACTTTATTATTCCCTGCAATGAGAAGGACGTAAAAGTTGTCGTCCATAGACGATAGTTTTACCATGGCATTATGCATCATGATACTTCTCATTACCTCGGAAATCTGTGCATCTTCCTCTTTGCCTTCGTAAATGTAATGATAGCGCAACACGAAAATTGTATGATTCGCATAAGAGGGCATGGCACTAAACAGGCGAATCGACTCGCAGAAGTTATCGAAAGTCGATCGACCGGAATAGATATCACTACTCTCGATTTGATAAATCGCTTCATCAGTTGAAAAAGCTTCTATCCCGGCAGGAGTGAGCTTGTATTCATATATATCTATGGGTGTGAGTTCTTCCGGAGTGCTTTGGTTTTTACAATGCGTGCAAAGTACTTTCATCGATGATGCCATAAAGGTGTTTCCACAATCACAGCTATACACCGTTGCCGGACGATCATAATCTACGCCTATGTGCCGCAAAGTTCGGCGACATTTCGGGCATACTAAAGCTCCATCTTTGAAGTATGTAGACTCCGGTGAGATATTGGCGCAACGGAAATGATGGAGCATAGCTTCCTGTCGAATATCCGAACTTCCGCAGTTAGGACAACATTCGATAAAGAGCTGATGCGAATCACCACATTCACGACAGACATGCACACGCTCGACAAGGCGTATACGCTCAGAATAACCCAGCTCTTCGAGTTTATGTGCAAATTTCAAACGCTCATCAAGGCGCAATGTTTCCAGATTATCGTACATAATCATATAACGCTCCGAATAACCGCTTGCGAGACCTTTTATTGCGTAATTTGTATAAGTAAGTTGACCGCGACTCAAATTAAATTTTACCAAATTGGCAAGTATCTTGGATGTAGTGTCAAGATCTGTAGTTATTTCTTGTTGTATTCCATACTTTTCAATATTTCTATATACATCCTCAATAAAGTCTGCGAACACTTCATCCATTGGATTTTCGCAAAATCCATCGAAGAGTTCTGTAGAGTTGTACATCGAATCCTGCAAGTCGGAATGCGCAAACCACGGCTTAAGAAAACATTTGCCTACTCGAGTCGGAGAAAGCCAACGCATTACCAAACGAGTCTCCTCATACGAGCGATAAGCGATATTTACAAAGATTGCATCAAATTGCTCATTTTTTATTTCTTGAATATGAGCTGTGGTAAGCAGTCTGTTTACAACAAGTATCTTCCTTTTACGGGAATTAGTAACTATGGTGTATGTACTTGAAGGCATATTTTCGGATATTATTTTTTTGTTTCTTCATTTCTTGTATTCGAACGCTTTTTTACAGCTTTTTGCGTCTTTGCAGGTGCTTTAACTGCTGAGGTTTTAATAGTGTCACTTGTCGCACTATTGTCTATCACTTCTGAAGTATTATAATGATAACGCCCATTTATTCGACGCCTTCTATTCAGCCATAACTCTTTTGACTTTTCTGTTAATCCAAAGTTATCTATATACCAATAATCGGAACCATCATCGCGTCGGCCGTTGTCATAATTCTTAATTCTAACCCTAACCGGTACACGCTCAACCACTGCCCACAGCGGAAGCTCCTGATCACGATCGGGGCGAAAGACTACCATAATAGCAGTATATGTATGTGAAAGATTGTTGCGCAACTCTTCCGGAAGATCCTCGGTGCGAGCACCCAAAAGCTGAACAGAGGCCATGAAAGAAACATCATCGTTCACTATAATTTCTGCGCGAGTATTATTATTGATCTTTCCCATCTCATGAGTAGGCACCCAAGCAACAACCTGCACGTTACTTTTTTCATAGCTTAACTCTTCAAGTTGAAGTATCTGTTCTTTCTTAAATACACGCGAGAAAGGAGGTGCCCAAACTTTAGTAACGATAGCCGTATCTTGTGCAATCGCATAGCGAATAATAGGAGCCTTAGCCTTATATAGTTGTCTCAATGCGTGATCCAATCCCCATTGCTCATTAGAGAAATTGATTCCATACTGGGTGGTAGAGCTAATCAACGCTATGTTGCTATGATGAATATGTCCATATCTGCCAGCTCTACTCAAAACGCTTTGTAATTGTGCTTTTGCCTCGGCAAGTTCACGTTCCAAATCCATTTTGTGAGAATTGTCGGTCATGCCAAAACGAATATTGTTATCCTCCCGAGCAATCTGGGCTTGCAATTCCTGAATGCGCACACGCAGAACATTTGCATCGGCATAAGCATTGTCGCGCTGTAGCTTCATATTGCGATCATTGATAACAATCTCCGGCTCCGAACCAATACCACTTGAACCGAACATATTGGTAAATGTATAAGAGTAAAGGGTGTCGCCAGGTATCACTATATCTCCTTCATCTGTATACTGTTCAAACAGATAGATGTCTTCAACAGCACGATAGTCCTTGTATTCAGTATGTACATAACCGTCAAACTCGGTATAAATCGTTCTTTTCACAAAATACCAAACAAGTAATCCAATAATAATGAAAAGAATGATTGCAAAAATGATTTGCTGGCGCGCGATTTTGCGATTGCGTTCCTTTATCAGTTTCTCAACATTTTGGTTCTCGTTATAATTAGTTCTAAAACTGAAAGATTGCATATAACGGGGTTTAATTAAGTTCTTTAAATTTTATATAATTGCTAACAGGCTCTGCAAGCAGATGTCTTTGAATATCAATCAAAATAAGATCGCGCTGATACGCATACTCCAACAAACGTTCCCATGCCTGAAGATAAGAATTATATTCCTGAAGTCGATTGATACGCGAATACTCGCCATCTACATTTTTATAACTCTGAGTTCGCATATCAATAAACTGCTTCAAGCTTTTCATTCTGAGGTATTCACCTTTGATATTTTCGTTATAAATTTCAAGATCATGAAACCTCAGACGCAAATCCTTATAAGTCTCGTTCTCATTCTGCTGTAATTCATACAATACTACATCCTGCTCAGCGGAAATCGCTTTCCTCTTCTTTGCAACCTCTTTAGCTATCGGCAATTTAAATGATACGCCGACATCAATGTTATAGGTGTTGTTTGTATGACTGCGATTATAATAAGAATATCTGACAAACGGCAAAATATCCATACTTTGGAAATAGTCGATATTATGCCTCTGGACTCCTAGCAAGTCATACTGCAAGCCCAGCTTGCGGAGCTCGATATTATTGTCTCGAATATTTCCTATAATCCCCGCAGTATCAACCAGCTCTATATACGCCATTGCTGAAGGAGGGTATAAAGCTTCAACTACAGAGTCTGCCTTTATTGAGATTAGCTGACGCTCCAGCTCCGTTTGCTCATTGATTATTTTCAACAAGTCATCACCGGATATTTTTCCGTGT
Organism: Prevotellaceae bacterium; assembly: GCA_022508585.1. Lineage (GTDB taxonomy): Bacteria > Bacteroidota > Bacteroidia > Bacteroidales > Bacteroidaceae > UBA6382. Next base: position 8,051 of record JAFLUU010000036.1, read on the forward strand.
TCCAACAAGTACAACTGTGTTTCCATCAGCAGTTGCAGATTATCGGAATGCATATTTAACACAGAAAGCATACGTCCGAAATGACGAAACCTTACAAATTGCTTCTGCAAAAGAATTGCCTCATCAAGCTCATCGCGAGCATAGCTGAGTTGCCTTATCTCACCTGCAAGTTGAAGCTCTTTTATCTTAGATGCCCGTTTATAAAGAGAGCTATGAAAAACGTTCCACTCCAACTCTGCCTGTATCTTGGCGTTATAAGAAACCAATGGATCCTCGGGGTCATAACTCACACTGGCTCCCGGACGAGCATACATCTGTCCGCGGATATTTAAGCCGGTATTGCTCTTCATTGCGGAGATCTGCATATCAACAACATTGTCGACCGCTTCAATTCTCTTGAATTCAGAGACCTGAGAAATAAGCGAATCGGCAATATCCGGCGATGCCGCCTTATAAGGAGTTCTGAAAAGAATAGAATCCATAAGCGCAAACCGCTTATCAAACCGCGAAAGCATTTCGATAGTCTTAGGCGTTGCCTCGAGTGTCTGAGCAAAAGTATTAATCGCGCAGAAACTCATAATTGCAACAAGATACCAGATGTTCAGAACTCTACCAAGTCCTACCTTCCTACCTTTGCCAAATATATAAAACTTTACAGCCATTTACATATTAAGAAATAATTTCACTCTATGACGAGATACTTTTGTCCAAGAAAAGCAAATTTGGCAAAAATCCTTATTACGACAAAATCTTTCCTGTTTTTTTTCATCTTTATAAAGTTTTTTGGCTATCATTGCATTATATGTATAGCATAATTTGTTGTTTCGACTATATAATTTCTTCATTACGCTTTTACTATACACAACTTTAGACAGCATTTCAGTTTATATGTAAATCAATAAGCGCGACAGACAATTATATTTGCCTGTCGCGCTTATTATCTTTATTGTTTATCCCACGCAATTACCACATCGGCGTAAACGGTTCTGAGGGAAGCAAAATATCATTGACGCAACCATGTAAGTCAGTATTTACGGAAGTATCTAACTTCAGCACGGGAGCACCCTCTTTAATGTTAAGTTTGCTTAAATCAATGTTAAACACGGAGAATTGCGAAGTAAACCCAAAGTAATAAATCAAATTCTTTGCATCTGCCACGCTACGCCATTGTGTAGACGAAAGATTAGGTGCATCTTCCAAGCCATATCCTAACGGAACGGCCACATTATTAAGAACTGTCAGCACTTGAGCGGCAGCCAGTTTGTGATCTACCGTGTCAGGTATATGCTCTATAAAGAACGAAGCGCGGGTAAAACGATCCGGACTGCGCACGCTACCGGGCAGTTGGTTAGCACCGCCTATTTGCTTCCAATAATTATTGATTGCCAAAATCTGGGGGAAAGGAGGATCATTAGTCAGCACACGATAATCACGCGACTTGTAGACATCGAGATTACCGTTCTGAAACTCCATAACTAACGTCGTACCGGAACGATCAGTCAACGCCCAATGCAAGGCAGCTTCAGTACCTTGATCGAAATTCTGTCCGTAGATAGCAAACTCATTTTCATTGAGCCACTTCTCCACCTCATCAACAGTAGCAAAGTTATCCAAAAAATAACTTACAAACACGGCCAGACTCATTGAACGCAACTTACCATTCATAGAAGAACGATAAATAGAACCTTTGCAAAACAAAGCATTCATCACAAGTCCTTTTTCATTCATACCTTCCGTCGCACCGCCGTCATAAGACACAGCAAGCACCGAGCCATACTTCGACTTCCAGTAATAAGTATTACCGGACGGCATACCTTGCTTCTGCATCCCTCGCGGATAGACGTAAAGATTGGTTGGAATGGGTGTGCGCCAGTCAAGAGTGCGCCCCACAATAGTCAAGTTATCACGACCTAAGAAAACTACACGTGAACAGGGGAATGCGTTACTGCAAAAAAACAGCACGGCAAACATGAAAATAACACTTCTCTTCATCATAACTCATTAAAATTTTAATTGTTCAGCATTAAAATTCGCGACAAAAATATGAGTTAACGACATAACGACCAAAAAAATGTCGTAAATTCTGCACTTTCGGAGCTCTGTTTCACAAGTTTTGATGTAACTTCGTAAATTTTAGAGGATACCGGTAATATTATCTATCTCCTGCAATTCCTCAGATGAGAACACAGTATTTCTTATAGCCTTTATATTGTCGGCAATCTGCCCCGTGGAGCTGGCGCCGATGATAACGCTTGCCACGACATCGAGCCTGAGCACCCACGCCAGCGCCATTTCGGCAAGCGTCTGCCCGCGGCGTCGGGCTATCTCGTTGAGGCGGCGCACTTTGTCGAGAGTCTCTTCCGTCAGAGCCTCCTTTTTCAGAAAACCGCCGCGCGCCACGCGCGAATCCTGCGGAATACCATTTATATAGCGGTCGGTAAGCAATCCTTGCGCTAACGGCGAGAACGCAATGAAGCCATTGCCATTCTTGCGAACGTCATCTAAAATTCCTTCCGTCTCCGGCGCTCGGTTAAACATATTGTAACGCCCCTGATACAGCAGACACGGCACCTTAGCCTCCTTCAAATATTGATAAGCGAAGGCCGCCTGCTCGCGCGGATACTTGGAAATACCCACATAGAGCGCCTTTCCCTGCCGCACGATGTCCACTAAAGCCTGCAAAGTCTCCTCTATGGGCGTTTCGGGGTCGTAGCGATGCGAGTAGAAGATGTCTACATAATCTATCTTCATTCGTTTTAGACTCTGGTGCAGGCTGGCGAACAGATACTTGCGCGAACCCCAGTTCCCGTAGGGCCCCGGCCACATATCGTGCCCAGCCTTGGTCGAAATAAACAGCTCGTCGCGATAAGGACGCAGCGATTTCTCCATAATGATGCCAAAGGTCTCCTCTGCCGAGCCGTAAGAAGGCCCATAGTTATTGGCCAGGTCAAAATGAGTGATACCGTTGTCAAAAGCATAGTGTACTTTTTTCAACGACTCGGCAAGCGGGTCGACATCACCGAAGTTATGCCACAAACCAAGCGATATTTCCGGCAATAACACACCACTCTTGCCACAACGGCGGTACTTCATGCCACAATCATAGCGATCGGCGGCAGGAGAATAAATAGGATTTATCATAAAGCATTAGGTTTTCATAAATAAAAAAGTGATGGCGCGCTATCTATTAGACAAGTGGAAGAACCGACTCGCTATGGCGGCGAGGCCAGTGTTCTTGTTGTCGATGAAAGTCTCGAGGATATGGGTATCTGGAGAGCAGGGAATGATGTCATAGTCGGCGAGGGCGGCAGGAATGAGGCTGCTGTGGCCTGCAGTCAGCATAACCTGCTCCGGAGCGAGCCGGTCGGCAGCGATGCGCGGCACGATAGAGCAGCTACCATGCAGACAGATGCTGATAACAAAGGAGTCGTATTTCAGCATGTTGCGGTGAAAAGACCTATTGATGTCAAGCACGCGGATATTGAAGTGAGGGCTGCGGATAACGGGCACCGCCTTGTCCGTTTTGTCAAGGTAATGGGTGCGATAGTCGTCGAGCACCTCATAATTTATCGCCTCAGCGGCCAATTCGGTGTGCAGTTCGCGCGGAAGGCCGTCGATGCCCGGGCGATTGTAGTCGAAGATGCGGTAAGTGATGTCGCTGCTCTGCTGCACCTCGGCCAGCAGAATGCCGCCGCAGATAGCGTGAACACGACCCGCGGGCAGATGAAACACATCGCCGGCCTTGACTTCATGACGCGCCAGATAACGGCATATAGTGCCGTTGGCGACGCTTGCGGCATACTGCTCAGGGGTCAGACGCTCCTTAAACCCTGCCAGAATAGCCGCGCCGGGTTCAGCATCAATGATGTACCACATCTCCGTCTTGCCGCGCTTGCCGTGAAGGCGCATCGCCATCTCGTCATCGGGGTGCACCTGAATGCTTAGGTCGCTCTGCGCATCTATAAACTTCACTAACAGGGGCAGACGCGTGCCATACTGCTCCACAACGGCGTGACCGAGCAATCTCTCGCCCACCTCATCAGACAACTCGTTAAGCGACAACCCCGCCAGCGGCCCATTGCTGATAATACTCTCGTTGCCCGGCAGCGAACAAACCTCCCAACTCTCACCCACAGGCGTGGAGTCGGCAGGAAGACCCTTCATCGGCCTCAGCCGAGTGCCACCCCACACCACGCTATGCAGGTCAGGCTCAAACAACAGAGGATACAGCGGCTTCACTCTTCAGCAAAATTCTGTCTTAATACGGTGCCGCTACATTATATCATCGCCAAACTTCATCCGAGCGTCATTCATAATGCGGCGAATGAAGGCAGGATCATCTTTCTTGCAGACCATAAGCACCTTATCGTTCTCCACTACCATATAACCCTCAAGGTCTTGAAGTATCACCACCTTGTCGGAAGCGATGTTGAGCAGATTGTCGTTGCAGGAGTAGAGCAAGTGGCGCATATTGTCCATCACATTGCCCTCCGCGTCCTTGCCGCGCAAGTCATAGTAGTTCTTCCACGACCCCACATCAGCCCAGCCGAAAGTGCAAGGCGCGATGTAGACATTTGTCGTGTGCTCCAAGATCAGCGTGTCTACCGTCTGGAAGCGAATGCGCGGATACTGCTCGCTTACGATGTCAGCATACTTGGCAAAGTCCGTCTTGTCGTTCATCTGCAAGGCCATCTTCTCCAAACCGGGGTAGTCCTTGCTCAGAGCGCGGAGCATCGTCTGCGCATTCCAGAGAAAGATACCCGTATTCCAGTAAAATTCGCCACTCTCGCAGAACAAGCGCGCAAAATCAATGTCAGGCTTCTCCGTGAAACTCTTAAGGCGGAAGAAACCATCCTTCACCTCCTCGCCTGCCTGCAGATAACCATAGCTCGTAGCAGGGCGCGTAGGCTTAATGCCGATAGCAATAAACCCATCCGTCTCGCCAAGCAAAGCCAGCCCCTCGCTCAGCTGCTGTTCAAAAGCCGCATGATTGTAAACCAACTGGTCGGCAGGCGCAGAGATCACGTTAGCCTCCGGATTGCGCGCAATGATGTGCATCAGCGTGAGAGCAATGGCCGGAGCAGTGCTGATTTGCAGCGGTTCGAGCACAATCTGGCTCTCACCCACCTCCGGCAGCTGCTCGCGCACAAGGTCGGCGTAGTCCTTATAGGTACTGATAAAAATATTCTCGCGCGGCACGAAATGTGCGTAGCGGTCATAGGTCAGCTGGAGCATCGTGCGCCCTGTGGTGAAGAGATCCAAAAACTGTTTAGGCTTAGAGCTGTGGCTCATAGGCCACAACTTGGAGCCAATGCCGCCGGCCAAGATTATGCAGTAGTTATTGCTATTCATAAAGTCAGTTTTTCAGCCCGTTAGAGCTGCTTTATTTATACATTCAGACGACAACACAGCAGCAAACAGCCGCTTGACGTACCATGTTTCGCGTTGCTAAATTAAGCAAAATCCGCAAAACCGCACATATATCCTTATTAAAAAAACTTAACACAGTCGCTACGACCATTTTTGCCGCTAACCATAGTCAAGAAAGTTCACAAAGCAACAACAAACACACAGTCGCCGGCACCATGTGTGCCGGCGACTGCTTCATATATAATCAGAGCCGTTGTAAGTGACGCACTATTTCACCATAACCTTCTTGCCATTGATGATATACACGCCCTTCCTGTTCTGCCAGCCCTCAACTCTGCGACCATTGAGGTCGTAAGCCACAGCATTCGCGCCAAACTCTAAGCCATTGCCCATCTCGGTGGCAATTATGCCGTCAAGGTCATCACTACCTTCGTATTCTCTCCAAACCTCTTGATTTGTTTCCATATCATATCCTACTAAATAATACGGCGTACACCATTTTGCCTTTATTGCAGCCACTTGACTCCTTGTGCAAACATTGCCCTCAGTTTCCGAAGTGCGATCATATATCATAATACTGATACCATAGCTTGATAAAGACTCGATAAGTTTATCCATATTCTCACCGTAAATCTTGTTGGAACTGCAGCGTATGAAAGTTAACACCGTATTTTTACTTAAATCTAAGCTCGCCAGCTGATTGTCGCTACATAACAAAGAAGTTAGTGCCGTACAGTCAGACGTATTTAAGCTCGTCAGCTGGTTGTTGTTGCATAACAAAGAAGTCAATGCCGTACAGCCGGACACATTTAAGTTAGTCAGCTGGTTGCTGTTGCAGGACAATTGTCGCAATATCGTGTGATTAGACACATCCAGGCTCGTCAGTCGGTTGTTTTCGCAGGACAATTCCTCCAATGCCGTGTTATTAGACACGTCTAAGCTCGTCAGCCGATTGCCGCTGCAGTACAAATATGTCAGTGTCGTGCAGCCAGACA
>JAFLUU010000037.1 GCA_022508585.1 Prevotellaceae bacterium
TTTAATAGTTAAAAATGTGCTTAAAATCGCACTAATACTCTTCCTCGTTAAAGAAAAAATCCTCTTTGGTAGGGTAGTCGGGCCAAAGATCTTCAATGGTTTCGTAGGCTTCACCTTCGTCTTCTATCTCTTGCAGGTTTTCCACAACTTCCATTGGCGCTCCCGAGCGCAGAGCGTAGTCGATAAGCTCTTCCTTAGTCGCTGGCCATGGGGCATCTTCAAGTTTAGATGCCAATTCGAGTGTCCAATACATAGTGTTGTTTAATTGTTAAATTTCAAATAACATACAAAAATAATTCTTTTTTTAATATTATTTATCAACTATTTGCCAAAATTTGTATAAATATTGTTAATGAGTGTTATGTCTCGTTGTCAAAGAGCCTACAGAGAGCTGGAATTGTTATGCTTGTGGGATGAAATGTCGTGGAAATTGGCTCGAAAATTGTCCATCTGTTCCATAGTGTCAGTATCTTTTTGCCGAAGTTTAATGTGTTATTTCATGTATGCCATTGCGGGCGTTGATTGTGCGTGCAAGTATGAAGAGGTAATCGGATAATCGATTGATGTACTGAATGATTTCACTGCTTACTTCGCTTTGTTCTGCGAGGGCGATTATGTATCGCTCGGCTCGGCGGCATATCGTTCGGCAGATGTGTGCTTGTGCGGCGACTTGACTTCCGCCAGGTATGATGAAAGCGTGTAATGGGGACAATTGAGCTTGTTGTCTGTCGATTTCGTGTTCTAATGTTGCGATGTGGATTGAAGGAAGTGATGTGGATTGATAAGAGGATTCTGGCTCGGTGGCGAGCAGGGCTGATAGGTCAAATAGGGTTTGTTGGATTGAGGTTATGAAGGTCTGGTCGTTGTTATCTGTGAGTTGAGTGACTAATAGGCCGAGGTGGGCACTGAGTTCATCGATAGTACCGTATGCTTCGAGACGCGGATGGTTTTTTAATACTCGTTTGCCTCCTACGAGTGAGGTTTGGCCGCAATCGCCAGTGCGAGTGTATATTTTTGACATATGTTTATGGCTTTTTAGTTTTGATGTGTTTGTTTGTGTTAGGTTTTGATAATAATGTAGTGTTGTTTAGGGTAGTTGGGTATGGTAAGTATTACTCCTGCATATCCAAGGTCGAAAGTTAGTGTTGCTTCTGGACGAGCTGATAGATTGCGCCAAGCTTGTAGTGCGGGTGTTGCGCTGTATATCTTTGGCTGTATGAGAGCAGTAATGTTTTTGTCAGAGTTTTCGAATGTGCATAAACCAAGGAGGAAAGGATCGGTAATAATGACTGTTGTTTTTAGGCAACCACGTTCTATAAAAGGAGTATAGTGTACCATGTTACGAGGCAGTGTTGCGTGCTCGGCTTGCATATAGTTGGCGAGGCGCAGCAGGAGTTTAGCGATTTTGCGGTCGCTACGAGGCATGGCGTTTAATATGTCGTGGAGATCGTGATATGCGTAGAAAGGGGTACGGTTACTTGCTACGTCGTTGATAAATCTATATACATTGGGGGATTGTATGCAGTTGTCGCCGATAAATGTGCGCGTCCATACAAATATGCGGCGCAGACGATGATATATCATTGGCTTATGAACGACGATCATAATATGTTTCTCTCGTTTGATGAGATTTAACCTATTACTTCAATGCTGCTTCGTCCACCAGCTTTTTGTACGAGGCATATTTTTGGAGAAATACGTGCCTGAATGAGCTCTGTATGACTGATAACGCCTACTTTTCGATGCTGTGTGTTGGGCAGGTTGCTTAGGGCGTATATAACCATGTTGAGGTTTTCATGGTCGAGGTTGCCGAAGCCTTCGTCTATGAAAAGGCTGCCTATCTCAAGGTTGTTGCTCGATAGTGCCGATAGGCCGAGGGCTAAGCTTAAGCTGACGATAAATGTCTCACCACCGGAAAGTGAGTTGACGGCACGCACTTGATCGAGCATATAGCGGTCAACAACTTCTAATTGCAGCGTGCCGCGATTGGTACGCAGTTTATAGCGGGAGGTAAGGTCGGTCAGTTGCACGTTAGCGAAGTCAACGAGGAACTCAAAGGTATAGCACTGTGCAATTTCGCGGAACGCGTTTCCGTCAGCGCTACCCAGCACGTCGCAAAGCTCTTTCCACGCTGCCCAATTCTTCTCCGCCTTTTCTAATGTCGGGCGGTAGAAATTCATATTCTGCGTGCACTCGTGGTGCGTTCTGATCGTGAATTCTACCTTGCTGCGTCCTTTTTCACTTTCTTCGATAAGGGCAGAGAGTTGTTCTTTACGGTCAATTAGTAACGCGCGATTTTCATCTTGCTCAGTGGGGCGGTTGAGCGAAGCCTCGAGTTTAGCAAGAGTTTGAGCCACGGTGTCCGTGCGAAACTGCTCGGTATCTAAGCGTTTCTTGTGCTCATCGATTATAAGACGGAGCTCTTGCCAATTTTGCGGGTTGCTGAAATACTTATCCAGCTCAAAATATTGCAGAGTATAGTCCTTGCCGTTGTTGAAGCGCGAAATTTCAATATCTAAGTTGGTGCGCATGGTGCGAAGGCTGTTTTCCTGCGTCTCACATTGCTGGTGCAGACTTTTAATCTCGCCAGTTATATAGTCGAGGTTCTTGCGCATTTCATTATACTTGACGGAAGCATTCTGAGCGTCCTGTTCGGCGGTTTTTACGGCCATATCGAGTCGATCAGCTTCCTTGTCGACCGTGCTCTCACCGAAGAGGGTTTTCAGATCGCTCTTGAGTCTACCGATGTCCTGCTGCATTATGTCTGATTTACTAATCAGCTCGCGATGAGTGCGCTGCAAGTCTTCCAACGAACTATTGAGAGTATTTAGCTCTTGCTGCAGGCGGAAGGAATTGTCTTCCTCCTGTTTCAATATGTCGACGGTGTTGTCCCATTTGCTGCGGATTGCGGCTAATTCATGGTCGAAAGCCTCATAAGAGTCGGTCCAACGTTCTTTCCAGCCGTTGATTGTCATTAGGGGCTCCACAATAGCTGTCTCAGTAGTGAATTTGTGTTTATTTTCCTCGATCTCTTTTTGACAAGAAACTATCTGATTGCTCAAAATCTGCATCTCAGCTTTTATCTCCGTCTGCACCCGTGCGGTTTCAGTGATTTGCTGCTGTATATCTTTGATTTCGGCGTTGATACGGTTTATCTCGTCTTGATGGCGTGTGAACTCCGACAATTTCTGTTTGACTGTGTCAAGCTCTCTGTTGGAAGATTCGTGAATTTGCAGAAGTATCGTGTGTCTGTTGCCACGGTTGACATTCTCGTCGCACTGTGCAAAGCTGCTATCGAGGTCGACAAATTGTCTCCATGTGTTGATGTCCTCTTGTTGCTCCTCTTTGAGTTGCGCAAGCATCTCGGTTTCTACCCTCAGACGACCATGCTCGGTGTCATAGTCCTGCTGCAGAGTTGCTAAAGCCTGCTTGGCTGCCTGCATATCATCGAAGGCTCGCTGATGTTGCTCGGTAAGGTTGCTGAGAAAGTCATCAAGCTGCTGTGCCGAGTCGGAGTGATAAGGATGGTGGGTGGAGCCGCACAGAGGGCAGGGACTGCCTTCTTTTAATGCCTGCCGCATATTTGCCACGTCCTCACTTTGGCTCAGAGTGTAGTTCTGATGGATTACCTCGTAGCCATAGGTTAATTTTTCGACCTTAATCTTGGCGTTCTTGATTTCGTCGGCTTGCTGTTCGTGTAACGAGTCCCGCCTGCGCAACTCGTCGATTTTGTTACTCAGTAAGGTAAAGCGTCGATCTATGTGGTTCCAGAGCGTAATGGCATTGGCGGAACGCATAGCCGTGTCGGATAGGCGAGTCAAACGGTTTTGAAGTTCATTTGACGTGAGCCCTTTGTTTGCTTGCTCGTGGATGAGGAGTTCTCCCTTGAGGCGCGAGACATTTTCCTGCAAGCGGTGGAGGTTTTCCTCTTCGCTGCGTGCACGGGACTTGCAGAGCTCAATTTTATTGTTGTAGTCGTTCAGTGCATTCTCTGTTGCGCTTATAGTCACGCGCAATTCATTCATTTTCTGAAGGTGTGTGCGCACATATTCTATTTGTTCGACCATTGCTTGATGCTGTCGCATCGTCTGCATTGCTAATCGTGCTTCGCTCAATCGTTTGTCGCAGTCGCGTAGTTCCGCCTCCTTGCTGTTGCGGATTTCGGTACGCCGTTGCAGTTCCTCCTCATTGCGTGCAAGATCGTTCTGTACCGTTTTTAGTGTATCTTGCACCGCCGACAGTTTGCCCTGTATGTGTCGTCCACGATTGATGTCGGGCTGCATAATGGTCTGCTGCCGCCGTGCCATTAGCAGCCGTTCGGACGCTTCGCGGTATAGCCCATGGCAAATCTCGACCTCGCGACTTTGACGCTCTGCCTCGGTCTCCTTGGCGGAGGTCTCGTTTTTCAGCCGATCGATGATCTCCTCTGTCTGACGGATATTGGAGTATGTTTTGGCGAAGGGCTGTAGTTGATCGTAGCGCTCCAGCTCACGACGACGGTCGTAGAGCTGACTGTAGGCGTGATGCGCCTCTTGCAGCGCCTGCTTCTTTTGCTCATATTCGACCTGCACCTGTGCATACTGCTCCAGCCACTCTATTTGTCGCTGCACCAATGCCAGATCGTCCTTGTAGCGCGCCAGAGTGCTCATGTGCAGCCGCAGGTTCTGTTCCATCTGTTGCAGATCCTCGTCGTTGAGCGCTCCGTTAGCTAAGCCTTCCATGTGTTGGCGCGCGCCGTTGTAGTCCTGCTCGGCAGCTTTGGTTTCCTCGTGGATGCGGGTAGAGATGCGCGCGTAAATCTCGGTGCCGGTAATCTTCTCCAAGAGCTGCGACTTCTCGCCGCGCTTGGCGGAGAGGAAGTTGGCGAAGCTATTCTGTGCCAGAATAACAGTACGCGTGAACTGACTGTAGTCAAGCCTCACTATTTGCTTAATCTGCGCCTGCACCTCGGTGCTTTTGTCGGTCAGCACTACACGCTTGGGCTTGAGTTGCACTAATTCACGCTGCACGGGACGAAAAGTGCCGTTGCGCGTAAGGCCGACAGTCCACTTGGCTTGATATTGAGTGCCGTCGTTGAGCGAAAAGGTGATGTAGCTGTAGCCTTGCGTTGTCCCACGGCGTAGCATGTTGCAGGTACTGTATATATTGGGACTGTCATCATCGGCAGTGCGCGTGTTTCGCTCCTTATTGCCTAATCGGGGAGCCTCATTGTATAGGGCAAGGCATATAGCGTCGAGCACCGTACTCTTGCCGGCGCCGGTTTTGCCCGTGATGGCAAACAGGCCTGCAGAACGCAGCGGCTCTTGGGTAAAGTCAATCTGTTGCTCGCCCTCAATAGAGGCGAGGTTGCATATTTCTATCTTGTCGATCCTCATGATCGTTGCAGTTTTTATTTGAAATGCTATTGATTGTTTGTCGAGTTGACGATCTTGACCACCTGCTGGAAGCGCTTGACAAGCTCCTCGTTCATCTCGCATCCTTTTGCCGCGAGATAAGCGTCGTGAGCTATGTCGAGTGGGCTGATGTTGCGCAGCTGGTCGAGCGAGTGCATCTTGCGACGTTTGCTCTCGGCTATAGTGTCAGGCACAATCCTGATCACGCGACACAAGCGCACGGCTTTGTCCTGCAAAGCAGTGCTGATGTCGCCTTGTGCAGTGGGCGTGAGCGTATTCTCACTGAGCTTAACCTCTATATACGGCCATTGCGAGGGACTAACTTTGTCGGCCTTGGGCAGTGAGCGCAACTGCTCTAACACATCGTGGAGCGTGGCGCCCCCATTGTCGGGTACGGACTTAATCGCACGCAGCGGTTGGTATGCAAGCCTATCGACCACAGCTCTATTGTTGTCTCCGAAGGTAATTATGTTGACACCATGAGAGTAATTCTTCTCGGCAAAGCTCATTGGCATGGGGCTGCCGGCATAATAGGCCGTCTTGTCGCGTCCGCCCACCGCCTGCGCTTTATGAATGTGGCCGAGAGCTACATAGTTGGCTCCCACATCGAGACTATGAATGTCGAGGCAGTCCTCACCGCCCACCACGAGGCGCTCCGAGTGCTCGTTTTGAGCAATCTCTGCGCCGGCGGTGTACAGATGCGCCATCAGCACGACGGGAATGTCTCTGCCGTAAGCCTTACGCACCTTGCTTACAAGATCGATGAAGAACTCTCTGACGCTATTGCTCAAGGTATCGCGCAGCGCGATGTCGCCCATGCGCAGATAAGGCACGGCAAGGACTATAGCCTCCACCTCGCTGCTGCCCACTGTGCCGATAGGAATGATAAGGTCGTCGGTGAGTGGTTGGTTCTGCTCGTCGTGCTTTATCACACCCCTTATCTCCACCCCCATAGGCCTCAGCAACTCTGCCGGAGCCTGCAGGCGACGTCCGGAGTCGTGGTTGCCGGCAGTGATGATGATGCGCATACCCGGATGTAAAGCCGTGGCTTGCGCCAAGAAGCGGTAAAACATCTCTTCGGCCTGCGCCGAGGGATTAGCGTTGTCGAATACGTCGCCAGCTATCAGCAGAGCGTCAGGCCGCTCGTCGGCAATGATGCCTTTGAGCCAGCCGAAGAAGTGCTCATGCTCCTCGATGCGGTCATAGCCGTGAAAGCTGTCGCCCAAGTGCCAGTCGGCGGTGTGTATAATCTTCATGTTGTTAGTATCTTCGTCGTTAGTGTTTTTTATCGCGTTAAAACTATTTCTAATGTTGTGCATCTGACCGCAAAAATAATAAATCTTTTTCTTTTCTTCGTGCTTTTTGCTAACTTCGCAGTATGAAAGCAACGTTTATCTCTGGGTTAGCCGTGCTTTTGCTGATTTTTATGACAGCAATGGCCGCTTCCTGCTCCAAGCAGCGGCTCGATATAGGCCACGACCGTCAACTCGTGGCCTCAATTGAGCCGTTGCGTGCCATAGTGGCCGAAATCGCCGGCGAGGATTGGCAGGTTTCTGCCATTGTGCCGCAGGGATTTAGTCCCGAAGATTACTCGCCCTCTGCTGCCCAAATGGCAGAAATAGCTGATACTCGATGCATCTTTAAAGTAGGGCGGCTCGGATTCGAAACGGTATATCTTCCGCAAGTGCAGAAGGCCATGCCCGACCTGAATATCGTCGACACATCCGAGGGTATAGGCGAAGCCACTTTCGACCCTCATACATGGATGCTGCCTGATAATATTAAAATCATCGCTGCCAACGTTTGCCGCGTTCTCTCTCAAGTCGACAGTGTCAATGCTACGGTCTACGCCGAACGTCTGCGGGCTCTGGAAGTCAGGACTGATTCGCTTGACAGCGAGATTAGACACCTTCTTGCCGATGTTCGCTCGCGTACATTTATTATTACTCACCCTGCACTCACTCATTTTGCCGCCCACTATGGCTTGCGGCAGTTGGCCATAGAGCCTGACGGTAAAGAGCCTACACCGACTTCCGTCCGAGCTCTCATAACTCAAGCCAAGGCAGACAGCGCGCAGGTCATTTTCGTGCAACAGGAGTTCTCCGATCGCAGTGCACGCATGATTGCCGAGCAGACCGGCGTGCGCGTGGTGAGTATCAATCCGCTCGCCGCCGACTGGCACGGCGAGCTGCTCCGCATAGCTCAAGCACTTAACGATGGAAGATAGTCGACCACTCATTCATGTTGATCGCCTCACTGTCTGTTACGACGATCACGAGGTGCTACACGAGGTTACGCTCACTATCCGCGAGCGGGACTTCCTTGGTGTCATCGGCCCTAACGGTGGCGGCAAGACCACGCTGATTAAGGCTATACTCGGCCTTGTCAAGCCTCGCAGCGGCACGATTACTTACTTTGATGACAACAGACAGCCCACCGACGACCTCAACATAGGTTATTTGCCGCAGTATTCGTCATTCGACGCGCGCTTTCCTATCACCGTGCGCGAGGTTGTCAGCGCCGGTCTGTTGGCTGGCAAGTCGCCGTTCCGTCATCTCTCGCGTGCTGACCACGAGAGCATAGCTGAAATTCTCCGTATGTTGGAGCTTGGCGACCTTGCCGACCGCTCTATCGCCACTCTGTCGGGAGGACAGCGCCAGCGGGTGCTGATGGCGCGCGCGCTGATCGGGCAGCCGCGTTTACTTATTCTCGACGAGCCGTCTACCTACATCGATGCCGACTCTGCCGAGCAACTCTACCGCTTGCTACGCCAAATCAACGAGCATTGTGCCATAATTCTCGTGAGTCATGACATGGAGGCCGTCTTTCATGTCGCGCGCAGCGTTGTTCGCGTCAACCGAACTCTCCATTTTCGTCCTGCTGCAGAGGTTTTCTAAGCAATCGTGAGGAATTATTGCCGAAAAAACCGTAAATTTGCGGCCAATAGCAATGCTTATGTTGGCTCAAGACGATAATTCTAATGACGCTCACGAAATAGTCGCCGCTGCTGCGGCGAGTTTGTCCGATTTCTCTTTCTTGGAGCAGAGAGGCGTGCTGCCTGCTTGCGGCGATGGCCGCAGCCTTTTCCCCTCAATGAAGAAGCTGAAGGAGATGATGGAGTTGTGTCGGGCGGTTTTCTTCCCCGGTTTTTACGGTAGCTCGTTCAATGGACGCGACGAGTTGCACGAATTGCTCTCAGCAAATCTTAATCGCGTCTATCAGCTGTTGTCTGCGCAGATTGCTGCCGGCCTTTATCTCGGCGAGATGCCCGAAAACGGCAAACCCGACAAGAATACCATCTGCCGCGAAGGGCAGCGTATCGCTGCCGTCGTGCTTGAACGGCTTCCGGAGGTCAAACACCTCCTTGAGACTGATGTCGAGGCCGCCTACAAAGGTGATCCTGCCGCCGTAACCTATAGTGAGGTCGTTGCCTGCTATCCTGCTATCCGTGCGCTGTCCAATTACAGGCTTGCCCACGTGATTCATAAGCAGGGCGTGCCTCTTATCCCTCGTATGCTTACGGAATTGGCTCACAGCGAGACCGGTATAGACATTCACCCCTCTGCACAGATCGGCAGCCACTTCACTATCGACCACGGCACGGGTGTAGTGATTGGCGCCACCACGATTATAGGCAACAATGTAAAGCTGTATCAAGGCGTTACGCTCGGTGCTAAGAGTTTCCCCCTCGGTAAAGACGGTGCGCCAATTAAAGGAATTCTGCGCCACCCTATCTTGAAAGACAACGTGATTGTCTACTCCAATGCAACCATACTTGGACGCGTTACGATAGGTGAGGATGCTGTTGTCGGCGGCAATATGTGGATTACCGACGATGTCCCTGCCGGCGCAAAGCTCGCATTGCAATGCAAGACTTGTTAATACTTACTACAGAAAGCCAATACACATAATGGATACATTCAAAATGGTCGCCAAGACGCTGCAAGGTCTCGAACAGGTGCTGGCGCAGGAGCTTGTAAACCTCGGTGCTGCCGATGTGCAGCCCGGACGCCGCGTCGTTACCTTCACCGGCGACCTCGCTATGATGTATAAAGCAAACTTCTGCCTGCGTACTGCTCTGCGCGTGCTTAAGCCTATCAAGGAGTTCACAGCTTACAACGCCGATGAGGTCTATGACGCAGTTAAGCAGATTGATTGGAACGACTACCTCACGCTTAATACCTCCTTCGCGATTGATTCCGTCGTTTATTCTGAGGAATTTCGCCATTCCAAGTTCGTAGCTTACAGGGTTAAGGACGCAATTGTCGACTTTTTCCGCGAACAGACGGGGCAGCGGCCTAATATTAGCGTCAGCAATCCGGATATTCGCCTTAATATTCATATAAATAACGATAACGATTGCACTCTTTCGCTCGATTCGTCGGGAGAAAGTCTTCACAAGCGCGGTTATCGCGTGGCAACGGTGGAAAGTCCCATTAACGAAGTGCTGGCTGCCGGCATGTTGCTCATGACCGGCTGGCACGGCGAGTGCGATCTCATCGATCCGATGTGCGGAAGCGGCACCATTGCCATAGAAGCTGCTCTGCTGGCGCGGAATGTGTGGCCGGGCGTGTTTCATACCGAGAAATACGCTTTTGAAAACTGGCCTGATTTCAATTCTGACCTTCTGCAGGAGATTTATAACGACGATTCTAACGAGCGAACCTTCAACCATAGAATTATTGCGCACGACATCGACCCTGCGGCGGTCAACGCTGCAGCTGCAAACGCTCGTTCGGCAGGAGTTAGCGACTGCATGGAGATAAAAGTCGAGCGATTTGAGGATTTCACGCAGCCGGAGCAGCCGACTCTCATGATAACAAATCCTCCTTACGGCGAGCGCATATCCTCGCCCGATCTGCCGGGGCTTTATCGCACTATTGGCGATAAACTCAAGCATCAGTTTGTGGGAAATGAGGCTTGGATGATCAGCTATCGGGAGGAGCTTTTCGATAAAATCGGTCTCAAACCAAGTATTAAGGTGCCGCTGTTTAACGGTGCGCTCGAATGTGAGCTTCGCAAGTATCAGATTTTCGAGGGCGGTTTCAAGGAGTTCCGCCATGAGGGCGGCGAGATAAAGACTGACGACGAGCGGCGCATGATGCGCGAGAAGCGCGAACTGCCGCGCCGTCGCGAGTTTAACAATCGCCGTCAGCGCGAGCAGGATAACGACGACGAGATACCCGAATACCTCCGTCTGCGTCATCGCTCCTTTGTTGTTACGCAGCGTCGCCGCGAGAGGGAGGCTCAGGAGGCTCGCCCGCGTCGTGATGATGACAGACGTTTTGAGAATAACGACAGGCGTTTCAATAATGACAACAAACGCTTTGGCAACCGCGACAGACGCTTCGGAAATGATGATAGGCGCGACGGCAATCGCGACCGCAAATTCGGCAACCGCGACCGCAGGTATGATAATCGTCGCTCCGGCGAGGGCGAAAGCCGTTCGCAACAGCACAATCGTCCATCTCGCCAGCACAATCGTTCACCGTGGGCAAGGAAAAGTCGTGAGGATTGACGGCAAGAGCCACCGGACAGCGTATTTACTTGAAGGAATTGTTTTTTATCTTAAATAAATAGAGTAGAATGAACATCTTATTACTCGGAAGTGGCGGTCGCGAACACGCTTTGGCGTGGAAGATCGCACAGAGTCCCAAGCTTGACAAGCTGTATATCGCGCCGGGCAATGCCGGCACCGCCGAGGTGGGCGAGAATGTCGCTCTCAAGGAGACGGACTTCGACGGCATCGCCCGATTTGTCGTAGAGAAAGACATAACCATGCTGGTGGTGGGGCCGGAGGTGCCGCTCGTGGAAGGAATAGCCGACTACTTCGCCTCGCACGCGGAGCTATCCGGCGTAAAGGTTATCGGCCCCGGCAAGAAAGGCGCACAATTAGAGGGAAGCAAGGATTTTGCCAAGGCTTTCATGATGCGTCATGATATTCCCACCGCCGCCTACCGCACATTCAACGGCACTCAGCTCTCAGAGGCCGAGGAGTTTCTGCAGACACTGCGTCCGCCGTATGTTTTGAAAGCCGACGGTCTTTGCGCCGGCAAGGGCGTGCTTATTCTGCCCACCCTCAGCGAAGCTAAAGCCGAGCTGCGCGAGATGCTGGGCGGCAAGTTTGGCACGGCCAGCGCCAGCGTGGTGATAGAGGAGTATCTCGACGGTATAGAATGCTCTGTTTTCGCGCTGACTGACGGCAAGCATTATCAGATACTGCCCGAGGCTAAAGACTATAAGCGCATCGGCGAGTTCGACACCGGTCTGAACACGGGCGGCATGGGCAGCGTTTCGCCGGTTCCCTTTGCCGACGCGCAGTGGAAGCAGCTTGTGGAGCAGCAAATCGTGCGGCCTACGGTGGAGGGTCTTGCCGCCGAGGGAATAGACTACAAGGGCTTTATCTTCTTCGGTCTTATCAACTGCGACGGCCAGCCTAAGGTGATAGAGTACAACTGCCGCATGGGCGACCCCGAGACTGAGACCGTGATGCCGCGCCTGAAGACGGACATCGTGGAGCTCTTTGAGGCAGTGGCCGACGGCACGTTAGACAAATGCGTGGTGGAGGAAGATGAGCGCGCCGCTGTGTGCGTGATGCTCGTCAGCGGCGGTTATCCGCTCGACTATAAGAAAGGCTATGAGATGCAAGGCGTGAACAATCTCGGCGACACCATAGCCTTCCACGCCGGCACGGCAATGAAGGACGGCAAGCTCGTTACGAGTGGCGGTCGCGTCATTGCCTTGACCTCCTACGGCGCAGACAAAGCCGAGGCGCTCGCCAAGTCAATGCGTGCCGCCGAAGCAATCACCTTCACCGACAAGTACTATCGCCGCGACATCGGGCAAGACCTATAAACTTGGGGCTCAAAACATAGCGAGCGCCGAACT
Source organism: Prevotellaceae bacterium (assembly GCA_022508585.1). GTDB lineage: Bacteria > Bacteroidota > Bacteroidia > Bacteroidales > Bacteroidaceae > UBA6382. Next base: position 12,282 of record JAFLUU010000037.1, read on the forward strand.
GCTTAACAAAAATATTGCAGTAAAAGATTACAGCCGGAAGTCTCTTGCCGTTAATAATGTGCGGAAACCTACCGGCGCTATAGCAAAAGGCGAATACCGACATTGGTATTCGCCTTTATTTGTACGCAAATATCGTTATAACAATATATTAAACAGGTAGCCGGATAAAACAATAATTAGCGTTGTTACTCCAAAGAAGATAGCAATCAGTCGCCAGGTCATCACTTTTTTCAGCATCGTTGCTTCAGGGATAGAAAGACCCACCACAGCCATCATAAAGGCGATAGCCGTGCCAATAGGAATGCCCTTAGCCACAAATACCTGCACGATAGGGACTATCCCTGCGGCATTGGCATACATAGGCACGGCAAGTATCACTGATAGCGGCACAGCCAGATAGTTATCCGCCCCCATCCATTGCGCAAAGAACTCGTCGGGGATAAAACCATGGATGCCGGCGCCGATAGCAATGCCGACCACGATATATATGAGCACACTGCGAACAATATGCCACGCGTCCCGCAATATAGAGGGCAGCCGCTTTATGAAACGAGTGTTCTGGGCGTTCCATTTGTCGGTCTCCACATTGGATTGCGCCTGAATTTGCTGCACCCACGGCGTGAGCAGGCGCTCAAGTTTCATGCGCCCGAGAATAAAACCGCCAAGCATACCCATAATAAGGCCGCCGGCGATGTAAATGCCGGTAATCTTCCAGCCAAAAGTGCCAGCAAACATCGCTATGGCCACCTCGTTGATCAGAGGCGAGGTAACCAGAAATGCAAATGTTACGCCGAGCGGCAGACCACCCTTGACAAAGCCGATAAAGAGCGGAACGGAGGAACAAGAGCAGAACGGAGTGATTGCTCCGAACACCGCAGCGAAGAAATAGTCCAGCCCGTAGAGTTTATGACTTGTCAGCCAGCCACGAAGCCTGTCGATAGGGAAGTAAGCATTGACAATGCCCATTATAACAGAGATAACAAAGAGCAGAATCGTTATCTTTATCAAGTCATAGACAAAGAAGTTGACAGCATTGCCCCATGCCGATTCGGCAGAAAGGCCGCACACAGTGTAGATAAGCCAATCGGCAAAAGCCTGTATCATCGTAGCAGTTCTTTAATCTGTTCTACACTTAGTTTCTTGCCTTTAGCCACAACCTTACCGTCTATCACGATTGCCGGCAAGGTCATCACATTGTACTCTAAGATATTCATCATCTCTTCTTCCTTAACAACATTAGCCTCGATGCCGAGCTCTGCCACAGCTTGCACCACAGCAGCGTATAAACCCTTGCATGCAGCGCAGCCGGTGCCTAAAATCTTAATTTCCATAATTGAACAGCAATTCTCTTTTTTGTGAACACCCAACCCAAAGAAGTCGGCAAAAAGTTGTCGAGCCTCGTTCCACGCAGTGCCATTGATGCAGTAGCGCACTTTAGGCGTCTCTACTTCGCCTTGTATAAGCTCCGCATCTTTCAGCTCCTTCAAGTGCTGAGACACAGTAGCCTTGGCAATAGGCAGTTCCTCGTGAATGTCGCCAAAATAGCACTGCTCCTGTTTTGCAAGGAAGCACATAATTGCCACACGAATGGGGTGGCCTAACGCTTTAGCATAGCGAGCAATCTTTTTGTGGTCTACAGTTTGATGATTATTCTCCATCATACCATAATCATTTGTTCGCAAAATTACGAACATCTCACAAGCAGACCAAAACATCATCACACTTTTAACACAAATTAACTTTCCGCAGCCGTAACGGCTGTTTTGTGCAGCTCCGCTGGTTCTGGCCGCCAAGTCAATGCTGGCCGTCGAAGCAATCACCCTCACCGGCAAGCATTATCGCCGCGACATCGGGCAGGACTTATAGCAGTCGGCGCGAATTGTCTTATAAACATTACCTGACAGCGTGAGTGCGTTATTAAAGCGTGTTCACGCTGTTATTTTTGTGTATAGTCGTTATCTAACGACCGCTCTTGCTGCACCTAATCTCCTCAAAACTGCACCTAACCTCGCCAAAGTTTTACTATACTCCGTCAAAATTCGCACAAAAGGTCTCCGCGCACGATTTTTGAGCCTCCGCGCGCGTAGAAATGTCGTGAAGAATGAAA
>JAFLUU010000038.1 GCA_022508585.1 Prevotellaceae bacterium
CTATCTCATAATGCGGATAATTGTCGCGAAGCTGGCTTAGTTTCATCTTCTTCTTAGCGAGGTAAGTAAGCACGAGAGCGATACCTACCAACGCGTCGCGGCCATAGTGTGCAGCAGGATAGATAACTCCGCCGTTGCCTTCGCCACCGATGATTGCACCGGTTTCTTTCATCTTGGCCACCACGTTAACCTCGCCGACAGCAGAGGGATTATAAATAGAACCATAGCGAGCTGCCACATCGCGCAGAGCTCGTGTAGAGCTGAGGTTGCTAACTACATTGCCGCGCTGGTTCTGCAAGATATAGTCGGCAACGGTAACAAGGGTGTACTCCTCGCCGTACATCGTGCCGTCCTCGCAAATCATAGCCAGACGGTCGACATCGGGGTCTACCACGAAAGCAATATCGTGATCGCCAATCTTCATAAGATTCTTGATGTCGGTAAGATTTTTTTCCAGAGGCTCCGGATTGTGGCCGAAGTTACCTGTCGGGTCAGCGTAGAGACTGGTTATTTTCTCCACGCCAAGTTGCTTGAGCAGATTGGGCAAAATGATGCCGCCAACGGAGTTTACACAGTCGAGAGCGACCTTGAAATGAGCATTGCGGATTGCCTCGACATCGACGAGCTCCAGATTTTTAACCAAGTTGATATGCTTTTGACCGAAGCTAAGGTCTTTATAATATTTACCGAGTTGATCTACGTCTGCATACTCAAAAACATCAGTCTGCTCGGCCAATTGCACAACCTCGAGACCTTCTTCGGAATTGAGAAACTCTCCGCGCTCATTAAGCAGCTTCAAAGCATTCCACTGGCGAGGATTATGGCTTGCTGTAAGGATAATACCTCCACAAGCTTGGGACATCGTTACAGCGATCTCCGTAGTCGGTGTGGTGGCGAGGCCAATATTGATAACATCGAAACCCATAGCTTGCAGCGTACCGCAAACGAGCTGATGCACCATGTCGCCGGAGATGCGCGCATCACGTCCTACCACAATGGCATTGCTGGGCAGCGAGCAGTTCTTGCGACGCTGAATAGCGTAAGCGGTAACAAGTTTTACAATGTCTAACGGAGTAAGCGACTCGTCGACTTTTCCTCCAATCGTACCGCGAATACCGGAAATAGATTTAATGAGTGTCATAGTATTGTAAGGTTTAATATTTTTAATGAGTGAATTGCGAAAGGTCTATCGTGGGAGGCTGTGCGCTGCCGTCAACATCAAGTTGCAAATTGCGGTTTATCTCATAGGGGCGATCGAAATAACCTCCGTTCATGAGATAGAATTTTCCACCCTCAACGCCACCGATAAAGTCGAGACGCCTGCCGTTAGTGCCGGTGGCATCATTGGTAAGGCGCGCCTTGCGTATCGGTGTCCACACGCCGTCAGTAGTACGAACCCAGCCGTCGTGATAATAAGCCTTACGGACTTTATTGCCCTGGAGCGGAGTAAAGTTTTCGAGGAACGAGTGAATACCAGTGAGGAGCACCTTGGTGTTCGGGCGGCGCAGGGTAGAAAGATAAATCCACTTGTTATTTACACTATCGTAAAACCACGCGCTATAATCAACTGTGTTATTATCTACCCTCTCAGCGTGTAGCAAAAACTTGTAAGTGTGATTAGCTTGCCAGCCGACATTGATAAACGACTGCTTGCCACTACCCTCGCCGCCGAAGTTCTGAGCCGTTACGCCCTCGCCGTGATTCATAACTAACACCTGATGTTCCTTAGCTACAGCATTGGGGTCGTCAGAAACCTGTGTATTCCACACAGAGAAGAGAGCGTTACGCTTTCCTTCGTGATTGTTCTGAATACCAAAGTAGCCGCCGCTGAAACCGAGCGCCATATAGTAGGAACCCTCCTTGTCATATTCCTCTGGAACGGTAACGCTAATCGTTGCCCAGTCCACTTCCTTGTCGCCAACGCCGGCATCATAACCAAGGTGGCAAGAAGGCCCACGAAGGCCGAAGTAAGTATTCGTTTCGGGCTTGAGATAGATAGGAGCCTCGGCCAGACCTTCCATTACAAGCGTATGGATTTTCACTTCTGCGTCCTTGTTGAGCAAATTATAGCGCAGAACTAAGTGTCCGTCCTTGGCACTTTTATAAGTGCCGATCTTGTATTCTTTCTGTTGGTTGCCGTTTACTTTTATAGTACGCAGAGTCTTTCCTCCAACGCTGACTGCAACTTTGCCTTTGCCCTCGGCTGTCAGAATGAGGTTCGCGCTCTGACCTGCCATGAGATAGACATAGGTCGTAGCAACAAGCCCATTTTTTTCCGACAGAACCAGCGCTGTTTGCTTGGCGTTGCCATAGGAAAAGCGGTAATTACTATCATTTACCTTGTCGTAATAGGTATTACCGTATAGCGGAATTTCATAACGAGTATTCTCACCTGCAGAAACTGCACAGACGAAAAGCGAAAAAAACACTAGAAGGGTTGAAAAAGTCCTTTTCATTTTAATTATAGTTTATCTTATAGTAAAATTCTTGGTAACAGTTGCATTAGCATAAAGCGGACTGCCTCCAACATAGGTAACATAAATTTTAGGATTGTCAACACTCGGAATTTTGGGTGCCTTATTTCCGCTACAGTCGTACTTAATTTTAATTGTCAGCGTATAATCTCCTGGAGAGCCGGCAGTGAAATTACAAACGCTCTCCTCATTGTTCTTTTTATTCTGCGGAAAGTTATTCAGTCCGGATTCACTATCATTACAACTCCAATTGTAAGTATAACGATAGATATAATTTCCCTTTTTCGCCTGCTTGAGCGTAGCGGTAACCTCCTGACCGGCCACAATATTGCGAGCACTTACAACTTCGCCGTTCTGCATAAACACGACATCGTCATAAACTGGCAAAACAACGGCAGCATCGTCATCATCACTGCAAGAGGCAAAAGAAAAGCCCATAGCAATGAGGCAAAACAGCGTAAACAATTTTTTCATATCTGCAAATTTTATTTATTACTTCGCGAATTTAGTGTTTTTTGCTTAAAATCGCTATCTATTACACATTATTTAATATTAAAACGCCTGCATTTCACGAAAAAGGCGGTGTACAGGCAGCCCCATCACATTATAGTAGCATCCATTTATGCTCTCCACGCCCACCATGCCTATCCACTCCTGAATACCATAGGCGCCAGCTTTGTCAAACGGCTTGTAGACGCTTATATAGTGGTCGATCACCTCATCATTCAGCTCGGCAAAACACACATCAGTCTTCTCGTGAAAAGAAACCGTCTTCTCACGGCTTCGCAGCGTTACGCCGGTGATTACTTGGTGGCTCTTGCCGCTCAATAAGTGAAGCATCTGACACGCTTCAACTTCATCACAAGGTTTTCCCAGTACCTTGCCGCCGGCCCAGACTATGGTGTCGGCAGTAATGATGAGCGTGTCGTCATTAAGTGGCACATCGGCATTGTCAGCCTTCAGCTTAGAGAGATAAACAGGGATTTCCTCGGGCAGAAGGTCGTGCGGATAGACCTCTTCTACATGCGCTTCGCCCGTTTGAAAGACAAAACCCAAATCTTGCAGCAGCTGAATGCGTCGCGGCGAGTGGCTGATGAGCCAAAGATCGTTGTATTTTTGATTATCCACTATCTACCAGCCAAAAGCGACCTTATCCATCTTCCAAAGCCCCTGCGCGCGAAGCACTTGCTCTATCACATCGCGCGCGCACCCCTTTCCGCCGGAGTAAGGTGACACATAGCGTGCCGTTTGCTGTATCTCGGCAACCGCATCACTGGGGCAACAGGGCAAACCGCAGACCTGCATTACCTCATAGTCGGGAATGTCATCACCCATATACAGCACCTCGTCCTCCTTCACGCCGAGTCGTTCTGTAACCTCGCGAAACTTCTCTATTTTCACGCCGGCAGAGAGATGAACCTCCTTCACGCCGAGTCCTTCGTAGCGCTTGGCGATAGAGGGCGAGTTGCCACCGGTGATAATCACGATGTGCAGCCCCAATTTCACAGCCAACTGTATAGCATAACCGTCCTTGGTGTTCACGGTGCGCAGTGGAATGCCGTTGCTGTCCATCGACATTGTCGTATCGCTCAGCACTCCATCCACATCAAAGACGAGAGCTTTAATTTTCGTCAAGTCATAGTCTATCATTGTCGTGCTTATGTTTTATAATACTGTCGCTCATGCAGTTATAAATCTTCTGCCAATTCGGTTTGTCGTCAAGCATCCGGCTTTGGCTCTTCATAATGCCATAATCCTCGCGCTGAGCAGGACCAGTCTGCGCCTCGCGCGGCGACAGGTCGTTCACTTTGGCCGCAGTCTCGTTAATCAGAGGCTGCAGAGTGGCAAACGGAACATTTATGCCGTTCAGCAAATCCGCCGCAATGGCGTAACAGTGATTTGTGAAGTTGCAAGCGAACACACTCGCCAAGTGGAGCACTTTTCGCTGCTCGGTAGTTAGCGAAAAGACCTTGGGGGAGATAGTTTGCGCAAGCCTATGGAGCATATCGTCCTGCTCCTCAACAAAAAAGGAGATATTGCTGTATTCTAAAACCTTATCGCGACTAAAAGTCTGCATCGGATAGAACACGCCGGTGTATTCAAAACACCCGTCAAGCACACTTTTGGGCAAACTGCCGGCCGTATGGGCAACAATAGCGTTAGTCTTTCCCAATGCGTCTGCGAGCCGTTGCGCAACGGCGGCCACAGCATCATCTTTCACCGCAATCAGATAGATTTCCGTATCCTTAGGCAGCTCTTTGAGGTCAGTGCAACACTTAATGCCCACCTCTCTGCGCAATAGCGCGAGGGCAGCCTCACTTCTGTTCCAGACAGCGACACTATGCCCCACCCCACTCAGCGCACGCGCCAAGTGGCTGCCCACATTGCCTGCACCGAGAACAGAAATCTTCACTTTGCGTTCAGTATAACCAACAATTCACCACTTATTTACATGCACTTTGTTCCAGAGGAGCTTATCCTCGTTCTGCAGATTGCGCTCCTGCGCCTTATAGCCCACCGCCACTATGGCAAGCACTCCGTAGTTTTCAGGAATGCCGAGCGTCTGGCGCACCACATCTTCAGCCTCGGTGCCATCAGCCTTTTGGCGACCGGCAACCTCCACCCAGCAGGAGCCCAGACCCATATCCTCGGCCTGCAACATCAGCATCGTGGCAGCCACGCTGGCGTCCTCCACCCAAGTCTCGCTGGCGTCCTTGTCTACAGCCACCACCACAGCCAGCGGAGCGCCGGCAATGAGCTGAGCGCCATGCTCCTTACACTCGGAGAGGGTCTTGAGGGTCTCAGTGTCGTCCACCATCACAAAATCCCAGGCGCGGCAGTTCTTACCCGTGGGCGACATGAGCGCAACGGTCATCAACTGGCGGCGTTGCTCGTCGCTAATCGTTTGTTCTGTGAAAGTGCGGATACTTCTCCGCTTCTGGGCTAATTCTTTGAATGACATCATTTTTATATTTATAGTTCAATCTTTACATTTTCACAATCGCAGCCGTCCACGCCCCAACCTTGACGCGCGCTTGCTCGTTAGCAGAGAGAGTAATGTCGTACCGCTCTCCGCTCAGCATGTCTTTAGCCTTGTAAGTAGCAGCAGGGATTTGCAGGAAATCAAGGGCATGTTGCGGAATATTGATGCCCACCTCGCCTGCGGTGTCGCTGAAGTTGCACACCACGAGATAGCGGTTCCCTGCAGCCACTCGCATAAACGCATAGACACGGTTAGCGTCAATATTAGCATTCTGGCGATTTATATACATCAGATCATAGAACAGACCGCTCACAAAAGCCTCCTCCGCAGCGGCGAGCTGCATGATTTGCTTGTATTGCAGGTACAGAGAGCGCGCCTCATCGTCTAATTTCTTGGAGCAATAGTTCCCTTTACGCCACTGTTGCACCGAAGGCACGCGCCAGTAGTCAAAAATAGTGGTTCTGCCGTCCTGACCGCTGAAACCCTCGCACTCCATGCCGCGCTCGCCAAACTCTTGACCGAAGTAGAGCATAAAAGGATTGCCGCCCATCAGTGCCGCAGCCGCAAGAGCAGGAATACCCTTCTGCCCGTCGGCAGCATAGAAGTCGCAGGCGAGGCGTTGCTCGTCGTGGTTTTCAAGAAAGTAGAGCATGTGTTGGCGAATATCGTCCACCTGCTGCCATTGCGCCGTTATCTCGTAAGCACTGCGCTCCATGCGCACCACCGCGCGCAGGCAGTCGTACAGACCCACTTTGTCATAGAGATAATCGAAGCGCCCCCTGTAAATATACTCGCGATAAAGGTTAGGATTGTAGACTTCGGCAATGAAAACGATGTCGGAATATTGCTCTTTCACCTGCCGCAAAGCCCAATCCCAGAACTCGACGGGCACCATCTCCGCCATGTCGCAGCGAAAAGCGTCCACGCCCTTTCCTGCCCAGTAAAGCAAGATGTGCAGCATCTTGTGCCAAGTATCAGGCACAGGCTCAAAGTGCCGATAGCCACCGCCGCAATAATCAATGCCGTAATTGAGCTTTACCGTCTCGTACCAATCGTTGTGAGAGGGGCGCGCGTTGAAGCAATCGTTGCCCGTAGCCTTCGCAGGCATCTCAACATAAGGCTCAGCCTCGCTGCCGACCATGTCAAAGCAGCCCTGCAAAGGCTGATTGGGGATATAATAGAAATTATTGTCGGGACAAAAAGCCTGCGCCGTGTTGTCAGCCTCACCGAAGTCAGCCACACCGTCGGGACGCGCATCGCTGTGGTATTGACGCGCCACATGATTTGGCACAAAGTCCATCACCATTTTCAATCCCGCCTTGTGCGTGCGCTCAATGAGTGCCTCGAACTCAGCCATGCGCTTCTCGGGGCGCGATGCGAGGTCGGGGTCTATGTCATAGTAGTCCTTCACGGCATACGGTGAGCCCGCCCGTCCCTTAACCATCGCGCTATGGTCGCGAGCGATGCCGGCAGCGGAGTAATCAGTCTGCGTGGCGTGCTCAAGGAGGCCGGTGTACCACACATGACTCACGCCGAGCGCCTTAATCTTCTTCAGCGCGGTCAGAGTGAAGTCGTTCATCTGTCCGCAGTCGTTCTCCTGTTTCGTACCATTGTGCACAGGGTTCTCCACCTTGTTACCAAACAAGCGAGGCAACACCTGATAGATAATAATCTTTTCCTTCACGCGTCAAACATTTTCGTTGGCGCGAATTTACGACATTTTTTCCAAACGACTATGCAGCCACTATACCTTATTATATATAGAAGCAACAAACTTAACCCTTACAAGGTTAAATTTTAGACTTATAATTCCAGATTTTATTAACCACTCCATGCCGTGCACCAACCTTTTCTATCACTTTAGTAAGCAAGCCCCAAAGCAATATCCTAATCTGGTCGAGAAGAACTGCAGCCATAAAGATTGCAACCAACAATAAACCTATGTATATTATGCACATCACACCATTTGTCGACGCATAAATACTTTGCACCCAGTTCTTGTACTTCATAAAACCCCGTCATCGCTTGCAGAAATGTCGTGCGCGCGAGATTTTTTATCGTTCTCGCTTGCAGAAATGTCGTCAAAGTTTGAAAATTCATATATAAATTCTCGAGAAATCATATATGAATTATTATAACTTTATATATGAATTTTCAAAAATTCATATATAATTTTTTAAAGTTCAACGACTTTTCTGCAAATTTCCACGACATTTCAGCGCGCGCGGAGGCGCTAAAATCGGGCGAGATGGGGGTATCGTATAAATTTGAGGGGATAAGTTGCAACGCGACTTAGCTACCGTCGCGCCTTTAGGCAGCGCGGCAGCATTAATATTTATGGAGCAGGCGCGTCCGGCGGTTTTCCGAACAAAAAGCCCGAGACAAGTCCGCAGCAGACTCGCAGCCCTCAGGGCTGTTTAAATCGACAAGCGAGTCTGCGGACTCGCCGCATAAAACACCGCTGAGCGGTGCGACTAAATTGAAAAATAGGATTAAATATTAGCTACGCGGATAATGTCTGCAAAGACGCCGGCGGCAGTAACATCGGCACCCGCTCCATAGCCTTGGATGACCATAGGATATGTGTTGTAGCGAGTGGATGTGATGAGTACCATGTTGTTGGAGTCTTCAAGGTTGTAAAACGGGTGTGTCTTGTCCACAGGGCGCAGGGCGACAGAGGCTTTACCATCGGCCCACTGGGCAATGAAACGAAGTTTCTTGCCTTCAGTCTCCAGCTGACGGCGACGGGTTTCAAAAGGTTCGTCAAGTTGCTCTACGATGGAAAAGAAATGTTCTGTATCGCCCTCAAAGTACGATGGCTCCATGAACGGCTGCAAAACAACATCGTCGATATTGACTATATGGCCAGCCTCGCGAACAAGAATAACGAGCTTACGCACCACATCTTTACCGCTTAAATCTTGGCGTGGGTCGGGTTCGCTCAAGCCTGCTTCCATTGCCATGCGGATTGTTTGGCTAAAGGGAACATCGGCAGCAAGCTTGTTGAAGATAAAGTTGAGCGTTCCGCTCAGCACAGCTTCAATCCTTATGATTTCGTCGCCACTATCCACGAGATCACTGATAGTCTTGATGATGGGCAGACCCGCGCCTGCGTTGGTCTCATAGAGGAATTTCACGCCCTTATTGAGCGCAGTTTGTTTGAGGCGACTGTATTCGGAATAAGGGGCTGAAGCGGCAATCTTGTTGGCAGCCACAACGGAGATGTTGTGATTTAGTAACTCGGCGTAAAGTGCAGCCACTGATTCATTGGCGGTGCAGTCCACAAAGACGGCATTATAAAAATTGGCATCTACAAAATCTGCGCAGAAGTCTTGAGGATTATTGGGTTTGCCGCAGGTCTGCAGCAGGTTGTCGATGTCTGTAGTATCTATGCCGTTCTGGTCGATGATGTATTGCTTGGAATTTGCCACGCCCACGACATTTAGCCTCAGTCGGCGCTTATTCATCAGCGACTCACGCTGCTCCCTCAACTGCTTGAGCAGACTGCCACCCACCGTGCCTATACCGCAGATGAAGAGATTGACTACTTTGTGTTGCGAGAGGAAGAAACTATCATGTATGACGCTGAGCGCCTTGCTGAGATGGCGTTTATCTATAACAAGCGAGATGTTCATCTCCTCCGCGCCTTGCGCCGATGCCTTGACATTGATGCCATTGCGCCCTAATATGCTGTATAGTCGTCCCGCCACGCCCAATTTGTTCTTCATCTGCTTGCCCACGACGGCAATAGTAGCTAATCCGTGGATTATATTGATGGGATTGAGCGCGCCAGTGGCTATTTCCTGCGCAAACTCGCGGCTTAGCACTTGCTGCGCCTTGATTGCATCGTCGTGAGTCATGCAAAGCGAAGTGCCTGTCTCCGAAGATGTCTGCGCTACCATAAATGTGCTAATACCGTTGTCGGCTAACAGGGTAAAGAAACGGCGATTTATACCAATCACACCGACCATATTCATGCCGGAGATGTGGACAATGCTCGTATCGTTGATAGAAGTCAGCCCCTTCACGCCCATTTCGTTCACGCAAAGATCCTTTCCCTCATCACCGCCGATGATACTACCTTTGAAATCAAGGCGAAAAGTATTTTTGATATACAACGGTATGCGCTTGGCAAAAACAGGAAAAATGGTAGGGGGATACACAACCTTTGCCCCGAAGTTACACAACTCTGTAGCTTCGCTGTAAGTAAGGTGCTCGATGGTGTAAGCCGAGGGAATGATGCGCGGGTCGGCAGTCATGAAGCCGTCTACATCGGTCCAAATTTCTAAAACCGACGCATCGAGTGCAGCTGCAATGATAGCGGCAGTATAATCAGAGCCGCCGCGTCCCAAAGTGGTCGTAACGCCGCTCTCCACATCGCTGGCGATGAAACCGGGCACTATGGCAATGCCTTTTTCAGCCTCAAAAGTTTCACGAATGCGCGCATTGGTAGCAGCAAAATTCACCGAAGGTTTCTGCCCCTTATTGTCGGTAAAAATAAAATCACGAGAGTCGTATAGGGTTGCGTTGCTCACGAATTGCTGCACTACTCGTGAGCTCAAACGCTCACCATAACTGAGTATTGCGTCCTCGGTCTTGGGCGTAACCTCTTTGATAAGGAATATTCCGCGCAGAATGCCAACCAACTCGTCGAAGAGACCGCTCAACTGCTGCTTGAGGCTGGTCGAAACCACAGTATCGTCGATTATCTCATCTATGTGGCGGTGATGTGTATCGACAATTTCCTCCAACACATATTTATAATAGGCATCTCCGCTGGCAGCGAGCTGTGTAACCTTCACAAGATTGTTAGTAACAGTCTTCAGAGCGGACACGACAACTATTACGGGTGTTGTTTCTGCCTCTACTATTGTCTTAATGTTGTGAATTCCCTCGACTGTGCCCACCGAGGTGCCTCCAAACTTCAGTACTTTCATCTTTTTACATCATTTTCTTGCCAGAAAACCTTTTCGCTATCAATATATACTCAGTTAAAATTACAGAGAAATCAGAAACGACGAATAGCCCATGGACTATCGTATGGCTTAATGGTAATTCTGCCGCTCTCTTGGTCGCCAGCTGTGGCCTGCGCAATGGCAAGGCCGATAGCGGCAGCCGTTTGTTCGTCGGCATCACTACCCTTAACCACCTGAGGTTTGGCAGTGGCAGGCAAATCCTTCACTTGCTCGACAGCGGACGCAGCAGCGGCAACACGAGCTTTCTGTAAATCGGCCTCAAAACGCTCTTTGGCAATACCGCTCTTATAATCGCGGTACTGTGTGGGATGCATAGCGAGCTCAAAGAGTTCTTCGTCGTCTTCGCCACGCTCCCAGCCGTTCTTCTCCATTTCTTCAATGAAAACAGGCAACTCATCCGGGTAGTTGTCTTGCGGATTAGCGTCGGTAAATTCATAACCCTTCTGCTTGGCCAACTCAACAATCTCGGGAGCGACTTCACCAGGGAGCTTACCGCTCTTTCCGAGGATCATACCCCAAATAGACTGATCCATCATTGAGTAACGAGGCTTATCCATAGATTCTGCCAGCAGATTCATGAGCGCAATGTTCTTGACATATTGGCTAAATGGCGTAACGAGGGGAGGATAACCCACCTTCGGCCAGACATAAGCGACCTCGTTGAACAGACGCACGAGAAGCTGGTCTTCAGTGTACGGCTCCTGTCCTTTTTTCGCGCGATTAGCATTGATAGCGCTCTCCACACCTTTGAGGTCAGCCATCATAGAACCCATCATGCCACCCGGCAGACCGCAGTTTAGCAGAAGCGAGGACATAAGCTTGTTGCTCGGACTCATAAAGTAGCCAAGGAAGTCGTCGATAAACTCTTGCGTGAGTTTACGCACCTCCATGTATGCTTCCATGTTGATGTCAGCCACCTCAAATCCGGCATTGCGCAACATACTCTGCACGGAAATCACATCGGGGTGCACCTTGCCCCAAGAAAGGGGCTCGACAGCCGTATCTATCACATCGGCGCCTGCCTTGCAGACCTCCAGAATAGAAGCCATAGAGAGGCCGGGGCCGCTATGACCGTGATACTGTATCAGAATATCAGGATACTTCTGCTTAATCATGCCCGTCAGCTTACCAAGCATAGCAGGCTGACCAATACCGGCCATATCCTTGAGGCAAATTTCGGGCGCGCCGGCCTTAATGAGCTGCTCGGCGATGTCGAAGTAATACTCCGCAGTATGAATTGGCGAAGTAGTGATACAAAGAGTCGCCTGCGGAGTCATACCACCGTCCTTGGCATACAGAATAGAGGGAATAATGTTGCGAACATCGTTGAGACCGCAGAAAATGCGCGGAATATCGACACCCTGCGCGTGCTTAACCTTATACATCAGCTTGCGCACATCCGCCGGCACAGGGAACATACGCAGACCGTTGAGACCGCGGTCAAGCATGTGGGTCTTAATGCCCACTTTGTTGAACGGAGCGGTAAAAGCGCGCACGGCCTTGTTGGGATTCTCGCCGTAAAGCAGATTAACCTGCTCGAAAGCGCCACCATTAGTCTCCACACGGGCGAAACAGCCCATATCTATTATTGCAGGAGCCACGCGCTCGAGCTGATCCTTGCGGGGCTGAAACTTACCCGAGGACTGAAACATATCTCTGTAGACGAGACTGAATTCAACTTTCTTCTTCTGCATTGCTATTCGTTATTTCTGTATTTTTTAGGTGGGCAAATTTACTTATTTCTGCCAAGAAAGCGCTACTTTTGCAGCCAAAAACGGTCGCAGGCACCGATTTTTTCCAAGTAGATAAATAAAACAATATGCTGACATTCCAACCGTGCACACCGCAGAGCTGCGAACCGCTGCGTAATGCCGACAGCCTGTTAGGCCCGAGAGGCTGCGATGCAAGCATCATCAATCTCTGCAGTTGGCAACACCTATACAACAGCTCCATTGCCCGATACAAGGAGCAGTTTATCCTGCGTTTCAACTACGAGGGGCGCCGCGCCTACTCGCTGCGCTTCCGTCCCGACGGTCTGAGCGACCTGCTGGCAGCAGTGCGCGAGGATGCCGCAGCGACAAATGAGAAGCTCTGCATTCTCGGCGTCAACGAAGATCTGTTACCTTATTATATAAAGGCCGCACCCAACCTGCAGGCATCGTACAACGAGGACAACTCCGATTATGTCTACGAGCGACAAGCCCTGGCCACTCTGGCCGGACACAAACTGCAAAGCAAGCGCAATTTCCTCAACCGCTTTCATCGCAACTACCCCAACTACGTATACAAACCCCTCGAAGAGAAGGACGTGGACGCCTGTCTCGCATTAGATAAGTCGTGGATAGATAAAGGACTCACTCTCGGCCACACCAATGAGGAAATCAACGAACGCAAAACTATCAAATACGCATTCGATCACTGGCATGAGCTGCAAGCTATCGGCGGCGTGATATACATAGAGGGGCAGCTCGTAGCTTTCACCTACGGCGCGGCGATAAACAACGACACCTTCGACGTCTGCGTAGAGAAAGCCGACACCACCTTCGAGGGCGCGTATGCCGCAATCAACAACGAGTTCGTCAATCATCTGCCGATGCAATACATATGGCTCAACCGCGAAGAAGACCTCGGCATACCCGGACTGCGTCAAGCCAAAAGCACATATCATCCCGCCGTAAGGCTGCACAAATATGTCCTCACAGAGCAGTAGCCACACCAAGTCCCTTGCAGCTCTGAGAGCAATATGGAAGATAGTATTCGGCGATAGCGAAGAGTTCATCGACCTTTACTTTAGCCGCCGCTATCCAAACGCCAAGACTTTCATCTCATTACAAGACGGCCAGATAGCAGCACAAGCACAGTGCTTCCTTTATCAAATGACGACCGCAGCAACCGATTTTTGCTCCATTCCTCGTCCACAGCCGCAGACACACAAAGCAGTAGTTACGACCGTAGGGTATGTGTCGGGACTCGCCACCCTACCCCAGTATCGTCGCCAAGGACACGCCGCCAACATCATGCGACAGCTGCACTCATGGTTGCAAACGCAAGGCGCAGACTACAGTATGCTCATTCCTGCCGACGAGGCAGCCGCGCAATGGTATCAATCCCACTTCGGCTACTTGCACGCAGCCCGCACCCCACAATATATGATAAGCGAGCAACAGCTAAGCCGCTGCACCGAGCACCGAGAGCTGACTCCCGAGCTCATAAACCTCATACAGCAGCACCTCGCCTCCACCCCCTACACCATTCAGCACACCGCACAAGACCTCCGCGACCAGCTCGCCGTCTGCCAAATGAGCGGCGGAGGACTATATAGCCTACCACCGGCAGGCAAGCACGACACCACCATACACTTTATGGCCGAAAAGATAATGATGCCGGACGGAACAGCATCATTTCGCGTGCTTGACTACTTCTATGCCTTGCCAGCCCCGACATCATATACCCCATTCCTGTTGCATAGCGCAACCTCTCACAACTTCTCCCACCAAACCTGTATGTATCTCCCAATCAGTCATAACAAACCGCTATCCGACGAGATACGCATCACACTGATGCTCGACTGAAAGTCTACAACAAATCAGAAATACAACCACAATATCTTTTGATAGAAGCTGAAAAGAAACAATAACTCGCCTTCTGTCAAAAATAATTGCCGTACAGCCACAAGGAAATAGCGAGAGCAAAGCGGCAATCTCCCTCAAAATTCTACCTATCCTCCTCGAAGTTTGTAGAAAAGGCCTCCGCGCGCGATTTTTGGGCCTCGGCGCGCGTTTTTTCATCGTGAAACTTTAAAAATT
>JAFLUU010000039.1 GCA_022508585.1 Prevotellaceae bacterium
AATTTTTAAAGTTTCACGATGAAAAAACAAACGCGGAGGCTCAAAAATCGTGCGCCGAGGCCTTTTCTGTGAGTACGCACGACATTTGTCGCTACGCTCTCGCAGTTATTTTTATCGTGTACCACTCTACGAGCGACGTTCACGACAACTGCTCGCGATGCCTATGGGGTTATGAGCTGTCCGCACGTCTATAGGTACTGTGCTATCAACATTTACGTCTTTTTTCACGGCCTAACACAACGCAGGTAGGCGAATAACCACAAAATAGAGGCCTATTCTTGGCGAGAAAAAGATTTTTTATTAACTTCGCAACTCAAATGGGAATATTGCGGTAGTAGCTCAGTTGGTAGAGCATTGGCTTCCCAAGCCGAGGGTCGCGGGTTCGAGTCCCGTCTACCGCTCATTTTTTGATAAATTCCGATTTCCCATCTTCGATATAAATGAATTTATAATCCTATTCGCTTTTTAGAATAGGAACATAAGTCTTACGAATATCGTCTGCCGGTTTTATACTTTCAGCTTAGTATTACATTATTAAAATCGTCGGCAATAACGATATTGTCGCTTAGAATGAGACAAGAAACAACAATCCTCTAAAATTCTTTGTCCTGCATTTCTAAAACTGCATTGAACAAAGAACCTTAGAGGATTGGCTTGCTTACTGTGCGTTGCGTTTATATCCGCCTTTGCAGATTATTCTTGCTCGTAACGCAGAGTTTCGGTGGTCTTATCGCACACTTCGGAGGGGCCGAAGTACTGAATCGGTCCGGGATAGATGTAAGCAGTTTGCTTCTTCCACTCATCGCGCTGGGCAGCGAAAGCCTTAAACGGAGCGCCGTCGAGATCTACCAAAGCCTTGCGGATAACGGGCTTCATCTGGCCGTTACGCTTCTCCATATTGAGCATCATGGTGATAGGCACACCGCCTGCCACCCACTCTGCGGCGGGCTTGGTGGTGTTCTTCACGATAGCCATGTAGCCGGTCTTGCCATTGGCTATCAGCTGGGCTGCACTCACGCCGAGAGAGTAGCAATAGTCTGCGTCGAAGTTGGACGGAGCTGCGCAGCGACCCTCATAACCGAAGAAGTGGTGGAGAGCCGAGAACTTGCCCACGAACTTTCCTTCTGCCTTCCACTCGGCAAGCTTAGCTGCCACCATAGAAGAGAGAAGTTTCTCAGTCTCGATGAGAGACACCTGCACATTTCCGTGCGGGTCGCGCTCGCCTGTGAGCTGGGCGGCGAAAGATGCAGGAAGCGAGGCGAGGGTTGCAGCATTCTCGGCGGAGAGATTGCCATCGAGCAACCACTGCACATTATCCTCCGGTTGGGCTTTAGCATAAGCCTCCGAAGAAAGCACATCGTTGAGCTCGGCAATCAGACGCTTAACGGCAGGAATGAACTCAATCAGACCCTCAGGAATAAGCACGGTGCCGAAATTGTTTCCGTCCTTGGCACGCTCTGCCACAGCCTCGGCGATGTAAGTAACGACATCGTCCAAAGACTGACCCTTCTCCTGAATTTCCTCGGAGATAAGGCAGACATTAGGCTGCACTTCAAGGGCGCATTCAAGAGCGATATGGCTGGCAGAACGACCCATCAGCTTAATAAAATGCCAGTACTTCTTTGCCGAATTAGCGTCGCGCTGGATATTACCGATTACCTCGGAGTAAGTTTTGCAGGCAGTGTCAAATCCGAACGAAGTCTCTATCTGATCATTCTTGAGGTCGCCGTCAATTGTCTTGGGGCAACCGATTACTTGCACGCCGTAGTTCTTTGCAGCATAATACTCGGCAAGCACACAAGCGTTGGTGTTGGAATCATCGCCGCCGATGATTACGAGAGCCTTGATGTCGAGTTTACGCAAAATCTCAATGCCGCTCTCAAACTGCTCCTCCTGTTCCAATTTAGTGCGACCGGAACCAATCATGTCGAAGCCGCCGGTATTACGATACTCGTCGACAATTTCTGCAGTTATCTCCTTGTACTTATGGTCGACAAGACCGCCGGGGCCAAGCAAGAAACCATACAGTTTGTTCGCAGGATTGAGGCGTTTGATGCCATCGAAGATACCGCTAATCACATTGTGTCCACCGGGAGCCTGACCGCCGGAAAGAATCACGCCCACATTGATAGGAGCGTACTCCTTCTGTTCGCCCGGCACGAACTCGACTAAAGGAAGGCCGTAGGTGTTGGGGAAAAGTTTCTGCACTTCTGCCTGATCCGCAACGCTCTGTGTCGGTTCACCCTCCTTGATGTTCACATTGCCCTGCAAGCCGAGAGGCAGCTTGGGGGCATAAGCAGCTCTTGCAATCTGCAATGCACTTTTGTTTGCCATAACTTTCTAATTATTGTTTTTAGGTTAATGATTAGTCTTCTCTTATTGTTTTTCAACGAGAATGGGGAAGTTTATCACCTTGCCGACCGGCACATTCTCGTTCTCAAGATTGTTATACTTCAGCACATAGGGCACCATCTCCTTGCTGCCGTACAGACGCCTGCAATAGCGTGCCAGAGTCATGCCGCTCTGCATCTTGCGGCAGGTCTTAAGGCCGGCAATGAGGTAGTCGCCGCCCTCAACCTGCTCGTATTTGGCAGCAGCAGCGCGCAGTTGTGCTATAGAGTCCATCGCGGCTTGCTCTTGAGGGGTAAGCACTGAAGTAGTGGGCACAGGAACCGGCATCGTGTCCACGGCAACGGCATTTATGTCCTCGCCGCTTGAGATATTGGCTACATGGCTTTTACCCAGCCAGTAGGCGCCGGAAATAATCACCAGCGCGCCGAAAATAATCGCCACCGCAAGCCACCAACGCCTCTTGGGCTTGGGCATAGGGTCGGCAATATTGTTTGCAGGTGCGATTTCTTCGGGTTTTTCAGCCACTTCCTCGTTTATTTTTCCGACCGGCTCGGAAGAATCCTCTATTTTCTCCTCCTTTTGCTCGACCGGCACGACCTCTTCAACTGCATGCTCCCGCTTCACCTCCTCCTGTTCGGAAGTAACCTCCGCAACGGGGGCAGGAGTCTCCACCTGCTTGCGCGGCTGAGGCACGGCAGAAGCAGCAGGTGCCACGATGTCTTTGCCTTCGATTAGAGCGATGTCCTCCTCGTCGATAACCATTGTGTCAAACTGCGCAAACGGGCGGTTAATGCGGTCTTTGAGCGACTTATCGGGCGTAAAGGTAATCTTATTGTAGCCGGCAATGCTCACACGCTCGCCGGTATTGACATTCACGCTCTCGCGAGCGCTGACAACCACCAGCTTAAATGTGCCGAAGCCCTTGATTTTGACTATATTGTCGCGTTGCAATGCGTCTTTGAGCACCGCAAAGAAAGTTCTGACGAACGCCTCGGCCGCCGACTTGCTGCGACCGCTATTACTCGCCATCATCTCCGACAGCATCTGTAGCGTAACCTTACCTTTAGCCATTGGCGCGTCAGTTTATCTTGTTCTTATATGTCGAAGACATCTTGAAGTTTATCACAATCTTTGGCGGCACAAGCATTTTGTTGCCCGTAGCGGGGTTAACCATCACGCGCTCCTTTTTTTGCTTTGTCTCGAAGCTGCCCAGACCGGCCACCACCACTTCATTGTCCATCTCCAGTGTATTGGAGAGGGTGTCGGCCAGCTCATTCACCATCTTTTGGCACTGTGCCGGCGTAACGGCAATCTTGGCAGCCACCTCTGTGATAAATTCCTTGTTATTCATTCTCTTTTTATTGTGCTACGGTCATCCTATCAGCTTCGCATAGAGGTCAAACTCGTTGGCGTCGGTAATCTCCACTTTGTAAAGACAGCCTTTGCGCAGTCGGCGACCCTCAGGCGTGGTAACAAAAACCACACCGTCCACCTCCGGCGAGTCGAACTCGGTGCGACCGAGATAATAGTCGCCCTCCTTGCCGTCGATCATCACCTCCAAGTACTGCCCCACCCTCCGGGCGGTTATCTGCTCCGAAATCTCCTGCTGCACAGCCATCAGCTCGTCCAAACGCTGTTGCTTGACCTGCTCCGGCACATCGTCGGGATAACTATTGGCGGCACGGGTGCCCTCTTCCTCGCTGTAAGCGAACGCACCCATGCGCTCAAAGCGCGCTTCCCTCACAAAGTCGAGCAGAGAGCGGAAGTCGTCGTCCGTCTCGCCCGGATAGCCGACCATAAAGGTGGTGCGCAAGGCAATGCCGGGCACCTCACGGCGAATAGTGCTTATGAGTTCGCGCTGTTCAGCGTCAGTGATGTTGCGGTGCATACGCTCCAATACACTATCGCTGGAGTGCTGGAGCGCAATGTCAAGATAGCGGCACACATTGCTGTGCTCGCGCATCACACGCAGCAGCTCGAGGGGGAAATCGTTGGGATAAGCATAGTGAAGCCTGATCCACTTAACGCCTTTGACCTCGGCAATGCGCTCCACCAGCTCGGCAATGCGTCGCTGCCCGTAGAGGTCAAGCCCATAGAAGGTCAGCTCCTGTGCAATGAGCTGAAACTCACGCACACCGGCGGCAACCAATTGCTCCACCTCGGCCACAATGTCCTCAATGGCGCGGCTCTTGTGCCGACCGGTGATGAGCGGAATAGCACAGTAGGCGCAATGGCGGTCGCAACCCTCAGAGATTTTGATATATGCGTAATGCCCAGGCGTAGTCAGCACGCGAGCCGCATCAGTCAGCACGCGCGGCGCACAAACATTCATCTCGCGCGTCAAGTCATCGACCATCTTGTGCCAATTAAACTTGCCGTAGTACTTATCCACTCCGGGGATTTCCTTGTTCAGCTCCTTATAGAACCGTTCCGAGAGGCAACCCATCACAAAGAGCTTTCTCAACTTTCCTTGCTCCTTAAGGTCGGCCAGACTGAGTATCATGTCGATGCTCTCCGCCTTGGCATCATTGATAAAGCCGCAGGTATTTACCACCGCCACATCGCCGTGAGTGCGCGTGGGGTTGTGGTATACTCTGAAACCTGCCGCCCTGAGGCGATAGAGCAGGCGCTCGGAGTCCACGAGGTTCTTGGAGCAGCCCATCGTGATCAAGTCAACCGCAGCCATCTCCTTTCCGTTTTATTCCTTAAACAAACTGTCTACAAACGCCACCTTGTCGAACGGCATGAGGTCGTCAAGCCCCTCGCCCACCCCGATATACTTCACCGGAATCTGCATCTGGTGGCTTATGCCGATAACCACGCCTCCGCGCGCTGTGCCGTCGAGTTTAGTGATGGCGAGCGAGCTTATTTCAGTGGCGAGGGAGAACTGCTTGGCCTGCTCAAAGGCATTCTGACCCGTCGAGCCGTCCAGCACGAGCATCACATCGTTAGGCGCATAGTCAAGCAGTTTGCCCATCACCTTCTTGATTTTGGAAAGCTCGTTCATCAGCCCCACTTTGTTGTGCAAGCGACCTGCAGTATCCACAATAACCACATCAGCGTCCTCACTGATGGCGTGTTGCAGCGTGTCGTAAGCCACAGAGGCGGGGTCGCTGCCCATTTGCTGCTTCACCATCGGCACATCCACACGCGCCGCCCACGCTTCAAGCTGCTCTATGGCAGCCGCGCGGAAAGTGTCGGCAGCACCCAGCACCACCTTAAGCCCTGCCTGCTTATACATATTCGCCAACTTGCCGATGGTAGTCGTTTTGCCAACGCCGTTTACACCAACTACCATAATCACATAAGGACGCTTCTGCTGCTGAATAAATTCAGTGGCAGTCGGTTCGCTGCTGTCCTTAAGCATTTGGGCAATCTCATCGCGCAGCAACGCATTCAGCTCCGAAGTCTTCACATACTTGTCGCGTTTCACTCGTTCCTGCACGCGCTCTATAATATCGAGCGTAGTCTCCACGCCGACATCGGAAGTCATCAGCGTTTCCTCCAAGTTGTCAAGCACTTCATCGTCAACGGTAGACTTACCCGCTACGGCACGAGTCAGTTTGTCGAAAAATCCTGAGCGAGTCTTCTCTAAGCCCTTGTCAAGGCTCTGCTGTTGCTCCTCTTTCTTCTGTTTGGAGCCAAAAAACTTGAAAAAGCCCATACTAATCTCAATTTGCGTGCAAATATACACATTTTCCGCCGCACTATACGCATTTTTCCTCCCACAAATATCGTCCTTCCACAATTATTCTGCCTGCGCATCGCGCAAAAAGCTATCATCGCATGTCGAAATCAGGATGTTTTCAAAACACCTTGACCAAGAAACGCAAACACCTTGACCAAGAAGTATTCGGTTCTTGACCAAGAAGTTCAAACTTCTTGGTCAAGGTGTTCTGAGGACATTGTTATTTCGATAAGCGATGCCGACATTTTTTGAACTTTTCACGACTTCTTGTGTCGCGAGGTGGGCTATTGTCGCGAGTTTAACGACATTTGGCACCGCAAGAACGCGCAAAAGTTTCTTAATGAGTGAGAAAGGTACAAAAAAATTATGCCAACGAATGAGATGACGAGCAATGTGTATCGTCGCCATTCGCTGGCATAATCGTTTCGCGCTATTTCGGTGTCGCCACCTGCCTTATGCGCGGCGGCAGGTGCGCAGTTTGCTTAATTCTGGAAGAATTTCTTTACATCTTCGTTGGGCACCATCTGCTCGTCGAAGACATAAGCTCCGGTTTTGGGGCTCTTCACCATACGGATCACCTTAGAGAAGGTACGACCGGAGGTATTACCTGTTTGCAGGGTTGCGACCGCTTTCTTTGCCATGGCTTATATGATTTACTTGATTTCCTTATGTACAGTCATTCTCTTGAGAATGGGATTGTACTTCTTCAATTCTAATCTCTCAGTAGTGTTTTTGCGATTCTTGGTGGTGATATAGCGAGATGTTCCGGGGAGTCCGCTCTCTTTCATCTCCGTGCACTCCAAGATGACCTGCACTCTGTTGCCTTTTACTTTCTTTGCCATAATTGTCAGTGAGTGTTTAAGCGATGACCCTTATGTCCTTCCAATCGCAATAGCCTTTTTCTACGGCATTGCGGAGGGCGGCATCAAGTCCCTGCTTATTGATTTGACGGAGGCCTGCTGCGCTCACAGTGAGCTGAATCCAGCAACCCTGCTCTACATAATAAAATTTCTTGTTAAGCAAGTTTACATCGAAGGTGCGCTTGGTGCGACGCTTCGAGTGGGAGACATTATTTCCCACCATTGCTTTTTTGCCTGTAATCTGACAGATTTTTGCCATCGCTATATGTATTTATTTGTTTATTGCGTGTTATTATACGCCAATTCGAGGTGCAAAATTAGTGTTTTTTGGGGAATGGGCAAAAATTCTTATACATTTTTTGCATTAGCGCGACATTTTTTGCGGCCTCGGCAGCGCTTTGCGCGCAAAAGGAGGCACATATCAAATGGAAACGCGCGAGAATGCCGGCGTATGGAGGGGGCAAAAATCGCGGTCGAGATATTTATAATATCCGGCAATGGCTATCATGGCGGCATTGTCGGTGGTATAACTGAAGGGAGGGACGAACGATTGCCATGTACCGCTCTTATGTCGTGCCATGAAAGCCTGTCGCAGAGCGGTGTTGGCCGACACTCCGCCGGCCACGGCAACGCGCTTGATGCCAGTGGCTTTCACTGCCTTGGAGAGCTTGTCTATCAGTATTTCGACAACGGTACGCTCCAAAGAGGCTGCCAAATCTTCCTTGTGCTGCTCGATGAAATCGGGATTCTCCTCCAAACGGTCGCGCAGGAAGTATAAAAACGAGGTTTTAAGACCGCTGAAGCTGTAGTCGAAACCTTGAATATGAGGTTTGCTGAAGTTAAAGGCTTTGGCATCGCCTTTACGCGCAAGGCGGTCGATGATCGGACCACCCGGGTAGCCGAATCCCATGAATTTGGAGCACTTATCCATCGTCTCGCCGGCGGCATCGTCGATGGTCTTGCCTATTATCTCCATATCGCTGTAGGAATTGACACGCACGATCTGCGAATTGCCGCCGCTGACTAACAAACAGAGGAAGGGGAACTCAGGTATATCACGCTCCGTGCTTTCTTCGCGAATGAAATGTGCCAATACATGTCCCTGTAGATGGTTGACGGAGATGAGCGGTCGACCCAAGGAAATGCAGAGTCCCTTGGCGAAAGAGACGCCTACGAGCAACGACCCCATGAGACCGGGGCCCAGCGTGCAGGCTACAGCACTAATATCGCCAAGGCTGATGCCTGCTCTGCGAACGGCGGCATCTACGGTGGGCAGAATGTTCTGCTGATGGGCGCGCGAGGCTAACTCCGGCACTACGCCGCCATACTCTTCGTGTACCTGCTGCGATGCTGTTACATTAGAGAGCAAATAGCCGTTGCGAATGACTGCAGCTGAGGTGTCGTCGCAGCTGGACTCGATGCCGAGAATGATTATATCATCTTTGTCTGCCATAATAAAAGGTCTATATACTTTTGCCTACACCAGCACCTCCAACCCTGTCTGCGTGAGCAGATAAGTGTGCTCCCACTGGGCAGAGGGGGAACCGTCCTCGGTGCAAACTGTCCAGTCGTCGTCTTCGTCTACAAAAACCTCGCGACCGCCTAAATTTATCATGGGTTCTATCGTGAAAACCATGCCTGGCACGAGGAGCATACCGCTCTTGGCTCGCATGCCGTAGTGGTCTACTTCGGGTTCCTCGTGAAAGGCCAAGCCCACGCCGTGGCCGCACATCTCGCGCACAACAGTGCAACCATTCTGATGGGCATGGCGGGTGATGACCTTTGCCATATCTCCGACGAAAGTGTATGGTTTACATGCCTCGGCGCCAATATCGCGGCACTCCTTGGCAACCTGCACAAGCCGACGCCACTCGGGATAGGTATCCTCGATAATAAACATTCGCGAGGCGTCGGCATAATAGCCGTTATAGATAGTCGTAACATCGACATTGATAATGTCGCCCGGCAGGAGCATCTCCTCTTCGTTAGGAATGCCGTGGCACACTACATCATTGATGCTGGTACAGACGCTCTTGGGAAATCCTTCGTAATTGAGCGGCGCAGGCGTGCCGCCGTGGTCTAAAGTGTATTCGTGAACGAGTTTATTGATGTCCTCGGTGGTCATGCCTGCCTTGATTTCGGTTGCCACGAGGTCAAGGGCGCCATTAGTGATTATACCGCTACGGCGAATGCCTTCTATCTGCTCTTCTGTCTTAAGAAGATCGCGACTCGGCACAAGGTAGCCGCGCGCCTGCCAGTCGAGAACGATTTCGTCCATCTCGGTAAGCGGCTGTCCTGAGGGTACTATCCAGTTTTCTTTTATCTTTCGAGGCATATTATCTGAGTCTGATGCGCTCTCCTACCGTTAGGGTGTGGTCTGGAGAAAATTTGTTGATGGAATATAGAGTTTTCAAGCGCATTCCGAACTTTTGGGATACTAAATAGAGCGATTCGCCGCTTTGCAGTACATAGTACTTCTTCTTGTAAATCTTGGCGGCTTTGGTTTGCTTCTTTTCAAAGTATATTATATCGCCTGCCGAGAGCTGATGATGGCGGTCGACCTCATTATTACGACGCAAACGGTGCGCACTGATGCCGTATTCTTTGGCTATAGATTCGAAGGTGTCGCCTGCGCGGGCAATGATGTAGTAGTTACGATTATTATAGCGGATTTCGCGTTGGGCAGCTGCACCATTTGCTGACGCGGACTGCGCCATACCTGCTACGCTCTTGGCATAATGCTTACCGAGAGCCTCTTGGTCGAGCGCGGTGAGGTTGTAATTCTCCACTATAGTGATTAACTGTACCGCATAGTGGGGATTGGTAGCGTAGCCGGCAGCTTTCAAGCCGTAAGCCCAACCTTTATAATCTGTAATGGGAAGAGTAAAAAGAGAGGCATAGCGCTGACCTCGACGAAGAAAGAGGGAATGATCTTCGTAGCTGTGTTCATCGTGAGCGTAAACGCGGAATCTTTCGTTGGGGGCGTCATCATTGCGCAGCATGACGGGGCCGGTCCAATCGCGATGGGCTTTAATGCCGAAATGGTTGTGCCCTTTTGTGGCGAGCAGGCTCGTTCCAGCCGCGCTCTCGAGCAAACCTTGCGCCATAGTGATGCTTGCCGGAATGCCGTGCTCACGCATCTGCTTAATGGCGATGTCGCGATACTTATTGATGTACGCCTGATATTTTGCCTGCTGTCCCGACGCTACGAGAACGACAAAAAGTAACAGCGTAACGATAATTCCTCTCAGCTTCACCTTATTATATTATATATACTAATCAAGTTTCAAGACGGCGAGGAAGGCTTTTTGCGGCACCTGCACATTTCCGATTTGCTTCATACGCTTTTTGCCTCGCTTCTGCTTCTCGAGCAGTTTGCGCTTGCGGCTGATATCGCCGCCATAGCATTTAGCCGTAACATCCTTGCGCACCTGTTTAACCGTCTCGCGAGCAATGATTTTTGCACCGATAGCAGCTTGTATGGCGATGTCAAATTGTTGGCGAGGAAGGAGTTCTTTAAGTTTCTCGCACATTCTTCGCCCGAAATTAACGGCATTATCAACATGGGTAAGCGTAGAAAGCGCATCAACGGGTTCGCCATTGAGCAGAATGTCAAGTTTCACCAGATTGCTCTTGCGAAAACCGTCTTGGTGGTAATCGAAAGAGGCATATCCGCGAGAGATACTCTTCAACTTGTCATAGAAATCAATAACAATCTCGCCCAACGGCATATCGAAAATAATCTCTACCCTATTGCCGGCGACAAAAACCTGCTTGACGAGCTCGCCACGCTTGCCGAGGCAGAGGGTCATGATAGGCCCGATGTAGGTTGCCGATGTAATAACGCTGGAACGGATATAAGGCTCCTCCACATAATCAATCTCGGTGGGATCCGGCATATCGGAGGGGTTGTGTACTTCAAGAACCTCTTTATGCTTGGTATGAACGAGGTAGGAAACATTAGGGACAGTGGTAATAACATCCATATCGAACTCTCTGTCCAGACGCTCCTGCACAATTTCCATATGGAGCAGACCTAAAAATCCGCAACGGAAGCCGAAACCCAAAGCGACACTGCTTTCGGGCATAAAACTGAGGGAAGCATCGTTAAGTTGGAGCTTCTCTAACGAACTGCGCAGATTTTCGAAATCTTCAGTGGCGATCGGGTAGATTCCAGCGAAAACCATCGGCTTAACCTCCTCGAAGCCGGCAATAGCATCGTCGCACGGATTGGCTATCGAGGTAATCGTATCTCCGACCTTGACCTCCGTCGCCGTTTTAATGCCGCTGACAATGTATCCCACATTGCCGCAGCCAATCTCGCCGCGCGGCTTCATCTCCATCTTCAGCACGCCGATCTCATCAGCGCCGTACTCCTTCTTCGTATTGACAAAGCGCACTTTCTCACCCGTGCGGATAGTACCATTGACAACCTTAAAATACGCAATGATACCACGAAAAGGATTAAACACGGAATCAAAAATCAGAGCTTGGAGCGGCGCATTCGGATCGCCCTTGGGAGCGGGGATACGCTCAATGACTGCGTGAAGAATGTCCTCGACTCCCAGTCCTGTCTTGCCGGAAGCGCGAATAATGTCCTCGCGTTTACAACCGAGCAGGTCGATAATTTCATCTTCCACCTCCTCGGGCATCGCATTGTCCATGTCGCATTTGTTTATAACAGGGACAATTTCCAGATCGTGGTCGATAGCCATATATAGGTTGCTGATCGTCTGGGCTTGCACGCCCTGCGTGGCATCGACCACCAGCAGCGCGCCTTCACACGAGGCGATACTGCGGCTAACCTCGTAGGAGAAGTCAACATGCCCCGGGGTGTCGATAAGATTGAGCACATATTTCTGCCCCTCGTGCTCATAGTCCATCTGTATGGCGTGGCTCTTGATAGTAATGCCGCGCTCACGCTCCAGATCCATGTCGTCGAGCACCTGATTCTCGGTAACATCTATCGTTTTGGTGAACTCGAGCAGGCGATCGGCCAGCGTAGACTTGCCATGGTCGATGTGGGCGACGATACAGAAATTGCGAATATTCTTCATCTCGTTCTCTTTTTTTACGGACTTAGCGCACTAAAAAGTTTCGGCCTCCGCGAGGCTGACGCCGTCCATATCCTTGGGCGAAAGCAGCATCTCCTCTTTGGCAAAAGGCCACTTGATGCCGATAGTAGGGTCATCGAAGCGCACAGACACTTCGGCGGAGGGCATATACTTGTTATCGACCTTATAAACAAAGGTCGCCCTCTCGCTCAGCACCGCAAAGCCATGCGCAAAGCCGCGCGGAATAAACAGCTGGCGCTTATTCTCCGCGCTCAGCTCCACCGCCACGTACTTGCCGAAGGTCGGCGAGTTTCGGCGCAGGTCTACAGCCACATCAAGCACCCTGCCGCTGAGCACACGCACGAGCTTGGCTTGGCTCCACTCGCCCTTCTGATAGTGTAGGCCGCGAACCACGCCGCGCGACGACTGCGACTCGTTGTCTTGCACGAAGACCGTGCGCCCGATGTGCTCATCGAAATCTTCCTGCCTGTAGGTTTCCATGAAATAGCCGCGCTCGTCGTGAAACACCCTTGGCTCGAGCAGCCACACTCCGTCAATTTCAGTCTTAATATACTGCATACATACGAATTTACGGCAAAAATAATCATTTTTCCGCTTATTTTCGGTACTTTTGCCACACTAAATGACCGAAAACCAACCTTAAAATAAAAACACAATGAAGATTTCACAAATCGAACACATCGGCATCGCCGTTGAAAGCATCGACAAAGTTCTCCCCTACTTCGAGAATGTGCTCGGACTCAAGTGCTACAAGACCGAAGTCGTAGAAGACCAGAAAGTAAAGACCGCCTTCCTCAAAGTAGGCGAAGTAAAGTTAGAGCTACTCGAGCCCACATCGCCCGAAAGCACTATCGCCGCTTATCTTGAGAAGCGCGGACAAGGTATGCACCACCTCGCCTTCCGCGTTGAGGACGGCGTAGCCAACGCTTTGGCCGAGGCCGAAGCAGCAGGCGTGCGTCTCATCGACAAAGCACCCCGCAAGGGCGCAGAGGGTCTCAATATCGCCTTCCTGCACCCCAAGAGCACCGTTGGCATTCTCACCGAGCTCTGCGAACCGGGCGAGTAATCACATTTAATATATTATAGCCATAACACCGATTCGGGCAGCAGATTTTCCGTTTCTGCTGCCCGAATTTCTATATATCGCTATCGCCTTTATTTACTTAGCGCGAGGCGGAAGCCGAGGTCGAGGTTCGCGAGCGTCGGCGTGTTGCTGCTGCGATAGGCAGTGCGGCAGGACGTCGCGAAGTAGTTGCCCCAGCCGCCACCACGCAACACACGACGGGAGCCCGAAGCGGGGCCAGCGGGATTAGTCTGCGCAGAGCTCGAGTAAGAGCCGTACCAGTCTTGACACAATTCAAAGACATTGCCAGACATATCGTAGATGCCCAACTCATTCGGGGCTTTAGTGCCCACAGGGTGCGTTTGGCTGCTATGATTGCCGTTATACCATGCCACATCGTCTATCTCGTTGCTGCCACTATAGACACAACCCTTGCTTTTGTTGCCGCCCTTGGCAGCAAACTCCCATTCAGCCTCTGTAGGCAGGCGGAAATTTTCGCCGGTCAGCGCATTGAGTTTATTTATAAAAGTCTGGCAGTCATGCCAACTCACCTGCTCTACCGGCAAATCATCCCCCTTGAAATAACTCGGGTTGCTGCCCATCACAGCCTTCCACAAAGCCTGCGTTACTTCCGTCTGGCCGATATAATAATCGCTAAGCGTTACACTATGCACGGGCTTTTCGTCATCTTTGCCGTCATTACTGCCCATTTGGAATGTGCCGCCGTCAATAGCGACCATAGTAAATTGCACACCATTCACGGTGTAGGCCTTATTACCGCCCTGCGAGCCGCCATTGCCGCCATCATTATCGTCATCATCGTCACCCGTGTACCCAGTGGCAATATATTCGTAGATTGCCACCACATCGGCGGTGTTAACTTTCCCGTCATTGTTAACATCATACTTCGTTATCTGCGCATTAGCCACCAGCGCAAACA
>JAFLUU010000004.1:0-1473 GCA_022508585.1 Prevotellaceae bacterium
AGAGCACTAGCCTTCCAAGCTGGGGGTCGCGGGTTTGAGCCCCGTCTTCCGCTCACAAAAAGAAACGGAATGCTGCTTTAGCTCAGTGGTAGAGCGCATCCTTGGTAAGGATGAGGTCCTGAGTTCAACTCTCAGAAGCAGCTCAAGATGACGGGGAGTGAAAATCCCCAGACTTTTAGAGAAAACATTTACATTATAAAAAACTTATAATTATGGCAAAAGAAACATTCGTACGTACCAAACCGCATGTAAACATTGGTACAATTGGTCATGTTGACCACGGCAAGACCACTCTTACCGCTGCCATTACCACCGTATTGGCTAAGCAGGGTCTCTCCGAGGTTAAGTCCTTTGACCAGATCGACAACGCTCCCGAGGAGAAGGAGCGTGGTATCACTATTAACACTGCTCACGTAGAGTATGAGACCGCAAAGCGTCACTATGCGCATGTGGACTGCCCGGGACACGCTGACTATGTGAAGAACATGGTTACCGGTGCTGCTCAGATGGACGGTGCTATCATCGTAGTTGCTGCTACCGATGGTCCTATGCCTCAGACTCGTGAGCACATCCTTCTCGCTCGTCAGGTGAATGTGCCTCGCCTCGTTGTATTCCTCAATAAGTGCGATATGGTTGACGATGCAGAGATGCTTGAACTCGTCGAGATGGAGGTTAAGGAACTTCTTGATGCTTATGACTTCGAGGAGGATACTCCTGTAATTCGCGGCTCTGCACTCGGCGCTCTCAATGGCGTTGCTGAGTGGGAAGATAAGGTAATGGAGCTGATGAACGCTTGCGACGAGTGGATTCAGGAGCCCGTTCGTGACGTAGAAAAGCCTTTCCTCATGCCTGTTGAGGACGTGTTCTCTATTACTGGTCGTGGTACCGTTGCTACTGGCCGTATTGAGACTGGTCGCATCAAGGTTGGTGACGATGTTCAAATTCTCGGCCTCGGTGAGGACAAGAAGTCTGTTGTTACTGGCGTTGAGATGTTCCGCAAGCTCCTTGATGAGGGTGAGGCTGGTGATAACGTGGGTCTTCTCCTCCGTGGTATCGACAAAAACGAAGTTAAGCGTGGTATGGTAATCACTCACCCGGGTGTTATTCAGCCGCACAAGAAGTTTAAGGCTTCGATTTACGTGTTGAAGAAAGAAGAGGGTGGTCGCCACACTCCGTTCGGCAACAAGTATCGTCCTCAGTTCTATCTCCGTACAATGGACTGCACCGGTGAGATTTCTCTCCCCGAGGGAACCGACATGGTAATGCCTGGCGATAACGTAGAGATTACTGTAGAGCTCATCTACGCAGTTGCTCTCAACGTTGGTCTCCGTTTCGCTATTCGCGAAGGTGGTCGTACGGTAGGTTCTGGTCAGATTACCGAGATCCTCGACTAATATTTTAGTCTGAAAAGACAAATCGAAATAAGGTCCTTGTGCAACGGCTTGGCCCTGTACAAGGACTCTATTCACGGGA